>MPMQ01000011.1 GCA_002238585.1 Kistimonas sp. bin40
TTTCGCTGCCTCACCTTCTGGTTTCAGAGCGGCTGCCTTGTCGTCCACACCGAGCTCAGGTTCTTTGCCTTCAGCATCTGCGGATGGCACCTCGGCCTCGCCAGCACCGGGCTCTGCAGCCTTCTCTCCAGCAGGCTTGACCGCCTCGCCCTCTGGCTTCAGAGCAGCAGCCTTGTCGTCCACACCGGGTTCAGGCGCTTTGCCTTCAGCATCAGCGGGTGGCACTTCGGCCTCACCAGCGCCGGGTTCCACAGCCTTCTCTTCAGCAGCCTTCGCCACCTCATCCTCTGGCTTCAGAGCAGCTGCCTTATCGTCTATACCGGCTTCAGGTTCTTTACCAGCTTCAGGCTCTTTGCCTTCGGCATCAACGGGTAGCACCTCGGCCTCGCCAACACCGGGCTCTACAGCTTTTCCTTCAGCAGGCAGCGCAGCCATTCCCTCTGGCTCCACAGCTGCTTCCTCGTCCGTATCGAGAAAATCCTCAACGATATCAACATCAGGCTCTTCTCCAGCAATATCAAGATCAGGCTCTTCTCCAGCAATATCAAGATCAGGCTCTTCTCCAGCGATATCAAGATCAGGCTCTTCTCCAGCGATATCAAGATCAGGCTCTTCTCCGGCGATATCAAGATCAGGCTCCTCTTCCATTTCTATTTCTATTTCTACAGCCTCTGACGGAAGAACCGACTCCTCACCACCAACTATCAAGTCAGGCTCGTCTTCCAGCCCCTCCAGCACTTCTGCTGCTTCTTTTTCAACTCCAACAGGTTCAACAGGTTCAACAGGTTCAACAGCTTCAACAGCTTCAACACTGGTGTCGTCCAGAACCTGGTCGAGCGCAGCTCCGGCTCCAGTGCCTGCATCCATCATGTCGACTACTGTTTCTTCTGTCTCTGTTGCCGCAATGTCTGTCAGCTTGCGGCAAACTTCCTGGCTTATTTGCGACTCACCATCCGTGCCACACGTATGCGTCAGTGCCTGCATTTTCAGAGCTCTGCGACCGGATTTGTAGCCAAGCCCCTCCCGGGCCGCATTGAGTAAATGGCCCCTGTCATAGTCAGCCAGCCAGGTAAAAAGCCCTCCCAGCTTCCTTTTGCGAACATACTGTCCCTTAAGAAAAACTGTTCTCGGCGTATCAAGCGAAATGAAGTAGCGTGTCTCGGGGCTGTACAGATAATCGGCATTACTGACCGGATCGGTGTAAAGCGAGTACCCGCGCCCTAAAATATTTTTCTCTTGTATTTGCAGCCCTTTCTTCTGCTGAGCTCGCTTCTTCGTATTGAAAAATCTGCCGGCCAGGTCGTACCACTCCAGACGTCCTGGATGCCAGGAACCTCCCGGTGTCAAAGAGTCATCGTAGGTGCCTTGCAGTGGGGCATATTGGGTTATCTCAGCACCAGCGGCATTGCGTGTGTAAGAAGCATAACCAAGATGTATTTGGTCAGACGGCACCTGCTCCTCATCGATTAAAAAATCGACAGCAGCCTCCACCGAAGGGACCTCTGCTGATGCAGATTTCAGGTTGGCGTGGTGACCCAGACCTTCTCCCCAGCCGCTGCCGAAAAAGTCGTAAGCCATCAGATGAAGACTGTCTACCCCAGCTGCAACAACTTGACCAATCTTCGCACTTTTGAGCTTTTCGACATCCGCTGGCACGGCAACCGAAATTTGCGTTTTCTTGTCCCGCTCCAGTGCGTCAAGAGCTTCCCGCAGCTCTTGTATCAGCAGGACAAAGTTGTCTCCATCCTCGGCACTGTAATTTTCAGTAGCCCCTGCAGAACCCGGATATTCCCAGTCAATATCTATCTGCCCGATAAAAGGAAAGACCCTCAGCAGCCGCACGACACTTTCCACAAAAACCTGTCTTGCTTGCGCATCGGCAGCCATCTTGCTGAACAGGCCGGAAAGACTCCAGCCACCTATGCTTACAGCCACAACTTTGTCTGGATTTTGCTCGGCAAACTGTTTGGCAAAACCCATCATCCCGGCATAGCCCTTCTGCCTCTCAGGGTCCACCCAGCTCCAGAACGCTTTTCCGCGTACCGGCTGCTGACCTGCAACACCAGAGGCAAGATCACCGGACCAATCCGAAGTCATTACCTCATAATCCTGGCGAGCACCGATAAACTCCTGATCGACTCCCTCCCCTTTATCATCATCAACAAGAGGAAGGTTGTACTCCCCTTCGCCTTTGCAAATGCCCTGCATAACAGAAATGTTGTCGCCACAAAGCCCTGCAAAGGACAGCACCAGCTTGTCATAGTATCCAGCGAAACGTTTGGGGTTCACGTTCCTGTCGTACTGACCCCAGTTGGAAATATAGGCAGACACCGTCGGCAGTTTGTCTGTGGCAGGGGCTGGGTATGTGTTGAAACAGGTTCTGGCAGCACGCACCGAGCCACGAATCAGGTCCGATGTTTCATCCAGTTCTTTTTGCCCACCCCCCCACTTGAAAGAGAGGGCAGTAGCCCGGGGGGACATCGACGTCTCCAGCTTGCTCACAGCAACTGCTGAGGCTTGAGCCAAACTCGCCTCAGGCTGAAGACTCAACGCTATAGCCAATGCCAGGGCACTGGGAACGGCACACCTCCCCGGCGGAATCAGACTGAAGGCCTGCGACCGGGAAAACCGACACTCGACGCCATCACAACCTTCAGGGAGAGAGCTCTTCCGCGACAAGCACCTTCTAGCAGACATCTTTCAGATACCTCCAAAGAGACGGAGCCGAGCCTGCAATCGGCTCACCTCTCGTTCATACACCACCAGTCTCTCCTGGGGATTCCCTACCTTCGCCAGCCTGCACGAAACACCTGGATCGGGAGGCACACCTCCTGGCGAGCACCGCCACCCGGACGCTGTGCGACCCACAAGGTCACACCCGGACCGACCATGCTCTCTGGCTGTCGGACAAGTTAGACCATATGGTTGGATTCGCAAGGCCATGAACTCCCACAGCTATGATTCCCTCATCCAGTCCATCAATACAATGCCAGAATCGCAGCGAGGAATTCTCTTTGACCACCTTTAAAAACGGACTCATCCCAAAGACTGCAACACTGGAATCCAGCCGTTTTTTTCCAGGCGCAGATATCAACGGCTCCCGCTGTGACTCACAGCAGAACAGCAGAAAAATTCAACAACTGTTTTTCTGTTTCCATGTGTAGAGTTCAGCGACCACACAAGGAAGAATTGCGCGCGATGAAGACAGTTACCGTCCACGGGATAAAGATAAAAAAGAAGACTCGCGCAATGGCAAGAAGGGGGGGGGAACGCTGCTGCCGCAGCATACATGGCCAGCTTTTCTGCGAACTGGGACGCTGCTACTGCGTGTGCAGCTGCAGCCGCGTGACACGGACGGGGCACGCATCAGCAGGTTCAGCAGCCTCGACACCCAGATCACAGCCACCGACAAGAGATGGCGCCTGCTGCCCCCTGGCCGGCAGCAACAGCCGGAGGAACAAACCACCACCTCTTTCCAACAACGTCCTGTGCTCTGAGTCCTGCGCCCTCGTCTAAAGCTCCTCTACCAGAATGCAGGCTGCTTGCTGGCGCTCAGTACCCCTGAGTTGCGGCCGCGCCTCGGCACAGGCACCGACCGCCCGTGGGCAGCGTGTGCGAAAGACACACCCGGACGGTGGATTGACAGGGGAAGGAAGATCCCCTTCGAGCATACAGATCTCTGCGGCTTTTGCCGCCTTCGGGTCTGGCACAGGCACCGCAGACATCAGAGCCTGGGTATAAGGGTGGGCTGGGTGGCTGTACAAAGATTCTGCGTCAGCCATCTCTACGGTATTGCCCAGATACATCACCATTACGGTGTCACTTATATAGCGAACCACAGCAAGATCGTGAGCAATGAACAACAGCGATAGTCCCATTTCCCGCTGCAGCTCTCTCAGCAGGTTGATAATCTGCGCCTGAATGGAAACGTCCAGCGCGCTGACCGGCTCATCGCAGACAAGAAGCCGCGGTTTCAGAATCAAGGCTCTGGCAATCCCTACCCGCTGGCACTGACCACCAGAAAACTCGTGCGGATAACGGTTGATCATATTCGGAAGCAAGCCAACACGATCCATCACCGCCCGGACACGCAGCTTCCTGTCATGGGCACTCAAATGAGGCTCATAGTTTCTCAGAGGTTCGGCGATAATATGGCCAATCGTCATCCTGGGATTCAGAGAGGCCAGCGGGTCCTGGAAAATCATCTGCACTTCTCTGCGCAGCTCATGAAATGCCTTTTTTCCCAAGTCTTGCAACGCGGTTCCCTGCCAACAGATATCACCGGAACGCACGGGCACCAAACCCACCAGAGCCCGTGCCAGAGTCGACTTGCCACAGCCAGACTCACCCACCAACCCCAGAGTGTGCCCGGCATCAAGATCAAAGCTGACCTTGTTGACGGCCTTAAGGCGAGGCACCGGCTGCCAGGGCCAGGTGCGCGCTTTGGGCAAAGGAAATTCCACGCACAGGTCACGAACACTCAGAAGGCTGTCCCGGGTTTCTGACGTCGATGAACAGCTGGTCATTCAGCTATCTCCTTGTAGTCGAACAGGTCCCGGAAGCAGGCTTTCTGGCGTTGCTGCGCAACCGTCTCCAGTGGCGGCACAAATTGGCGACACTGGTCCTGAGCATACTGACAGCGTTCGTGAAATGGGCAACCGGTGGGAAGCGCCAGCAAATTGGGTGGATTGCCGGGAATACTGGACAACTCCTCGCTGGTATCAGCATCTATACGTGGAATCGAACGCAGCAGCCCCAGGGTATAGGGATGGGCAGGGCGATAAAAAATATCGTCTACCGTTCCATACTCCATAGTCCGCCCCGCATACATCACCAGCACTTTGTCGCAGATACCTGCCACCACGCCCAGGTCGTGTGTAATCATGATGATGGCGGTATTGAAGTCGCGCTTGAGCTCATTGAGCAGCTCCAGAATCTGCGCCTGGACGGTAACATCCAGAGCCGTGGTAGGCTCATCAGCCACCAGCAACTGCGGCCGACACACCAGTGCCATGGCAATCATGATTCGCTGCTTCATACCACCAGAAAACTCGTGGGGATACATACGCATACGTTGACGGGCTTCCGGCATTTTGACCGCATCGAGCATGCGCACTGCCTCTTCGAAGGCGTCAGAGGCTGTCATTTTCTTATGGGTCACCAGAATCTCTGTCAACTGTTTGCCCACCCGCATATAGGGATTGAGCGCTGTCATGGGATCCTGAAAAACCATGGCGATTTTTTCAGTACGAATGCGGTTGAGTTGCGTCTCCGACAGCCCGAGCAGTGACTGCCCCTCAAACAGGGCCGTCCCACTGACGTGCCCGTTACCCGCCAGCAGTCCCATCAGTGCAAACGCTGTCTGGCTCTTGCCCGAACCGGATTCGCCCACAATACCGAGGGTTTCTCCAGCCCGGAGGGAAAAGCTGAGGTTGTCTACCGCAGTGACCTTGCCATCCGGCGTTGAAAACTGGATCTGGAGTTCTTTGACTTCAAGAAGATTCATAAAAATGTTCCTGGCTACTGGTGTGACGGCCTACCGGTCTTTCGTATCCAGCGCATCGCGCATCCCATCTCCTATGTAGTTGAAACAAAACAGGGTTACAGTCAGAAATCCGGCCGGGAGAATCAATTGCCAGGCGGCAACATCCATGGACTGGGCTCCCTCGTTGACCAGAGCCCCCCAACTGGTCATGGGCTCCTGGACACCCAGCCCCAGAAAACTGAGAAAAGACTCGAACAGAATCATGCCAGGTACCAGCAAAGAGGCGTAGATAACGACGATACCGAGAATATTGGGCACTATGTGGCGCACAATGACAGCGGTCTGTCGGCTTCCACACACGAGGGCTGCTTCAACAAACTCACGGCTTTTCAGACTGATGGTCTGCCCGCGGACTATACGCGCCATTTCCAGCCAGGAGACGGCTCCTATGGCAATAAAAATCAGCATCAGGGACTGACCAAAGAGTGTGACCATCAGGATGACAAGGAACATGAAAGGAAATGACTGCAGTATTTCCAGCACACGCATCATCATGCTGTCTACCCGGCCGCCGGTATAGCCCGCCACAGCGCCGAACAGTATGCCAATAACCACAGCAACCAGCGCACCCAGCAGGCCTACCATGAAGGAAATGCGTCCTCCCGCCAGAATACGCACAAACAGGTCACGTCCCAGTGCATCTGTTCCGAACCAATGGCTGTTTTCCAGAGTCGGCGGAACCGTCATGGCACTCCAGTCCATGGCGTCGTAGCTGTGCGGAGACAGCAGGGGGCCCACCAACACTGCAAGACCCATCAGGGCCAGAATAATCAGGCTGGCAACAGCCGCGCGATTTTTCATGAAACGGATGCCGGCATCCTTCCAGAGACTACGGCCTTCAATCTCAAGGGCCTGTGCAAACTGGACGACAGCTTCTTTGTCGCCAGCATCAGGAGTCAGGGTCATGGGCAGCTCTCCAATGAGAGGGTTACTGGGAGAGGTTTTCTGGCAAGGTGCTTTCTTACTGGCAACGCACTTCTCTACTGGCAGCGTACTTTGGGATCGATCAATCCATAAAGGATGTCAACAACCGCTGTGAAAAGGATGGTCAGAGCACCTATAACCAGGGTCAACCCCAGCACCAGGGAATAATCGCGGTTCAGGGCACCGTGGACAAAATGCTGTCCGGTACCCGGCAGTCCGAAGACAGTCTCCACCACGACCGATCCTGTAATCACCCCGACAAACGCCGGCCCCAGATAAGATACAACTGGTAGCAGGGAGGGGCGCAGGGCATGGCGCATGATGATAATCCGCCAGGGAAGTCCCTTGGCGCGTGCAGTGCGGATGTAGTGACTGTTGAGCACTTCGATCATACTGCCGCGCTGGATACGGGCTATGGAGGCCATATACATGATGGTCATGGCTGTCACTGGCAGTACGACATTGGCCCAGTGTCCGTGGTTCCATCCACCAGCAGGAAGCCAGTGCAGGTTGACTGAGAACACAAGCACCAACAGCGGCGCCAACACAAACGAGGGCAGCACAATTCCCGTCATGGCCACAGCCATCACGCAATAATCAAGCAGGCTGTTCTGTTTACAGGCAGCCAGTGTCCCTATAGCCACGCCCAGCACCAACGCGGCAATAAACGCCAGGGCTCCAATCCGCAGCGAGACAGGAAAACTGCTCGCCAGCAGCTGGTTGACCGTGTGGTCCGCATATTTGAAGGAAGGCCCCAGATCACCATGGGCCAGATTGCCAAGGTAATACAGATATTGCTGCCAGAGCGGCTTGTCCATGTGGTACATGGCCTTGATGTTGGCCAGAACCTGCGGCGACAGCTGTCGCTCACTGGTGAACGGCGACCCGGGCGCCATCTGGATCAGGAAAAAGGTAATGGTGACAAGAATCAGAAGCGTCGGCACAGCCAGTGCACAGCGCTTGACGATAAACTTCAGCATGACGCGACCTCGCCATTGTGTTCCAGGGTTCCTCCGGGCCGGATACCGGTCCGGAAGAAAAAATCGGGCGGGCAGACAGCAAGCCAGTCTGAAACAAGAGCGCAGGCCATCAGGACCAGGCCGCCTCCTGACACGGCCGCACCGTCACCCGTACTTTTGTGTCCGCCCTGCAGCCGGTACAAAGCCCAGGACCTGTGCCTGCCCAACTCAGGAGTGCTTCTTGATGTACAAGTCCTTCGAGTAGACAGTATCTTGCGGGTTTTGATCCGGGTATCCACCCACATGGGATTTGACCAGACGTCCGGTGACATACTCGTAAATAGGAGCGACAGGCATATATTCCGACAAAATACGCTCGGCTTGTCCGTAAATCTTCTTGCGTTTGCTGTCGTCAACCTCCAGCATGGCTTGCTCAAGCAATTGGTCGTACTCGTCGTTGCTGAAGCGCGAATAGTTGCTGTCGTTCGAACTGGTCATCAAATTCAACATGGTGAAAGCTTCGTTGTAATCACCAAGCCAACCGCTGCGCCCTACATCGAACCGCCCCTTCTGCATATTGTCGAGGAAGACTTTCCACTCCTGGTTTTGCAAGCGCACTTCGACACCCAGAACCTTTTTCCACATCTGGGCCACAGCTAAAGCGACGTTTTTGTGCATATCATCGGTGTTGTAGAGCAGTGTGAAAGACAATTTCTTCTTCGTGCCACTGCCGTAACCGGCTTCCTTTAACAACTCCCGCGCTTTTTGTTCACGCTCAGACTGCGTCATCCTGACCCATTCAGGCTCGAAGCCACTGAAGCCGGCTACAGAGGTCGGCGACAGGCCAATAGCCGGGCGCTCACCATGATTCATCACGCGCGTGGCTATGGCTTCACGGTCGATAGCATAGGTCAATGCCTTGCGCACCCTCACGTCATTGAAATGTTCCTTGCGCGTATTGAAGGTGTAGTAATAGGTTCCTATCTGGGGGCTGATCCGAATCTCGTCGGGAATTTCTTTGCGCAGCGCCCGGATATGTTGAGGGCCTGGCGTATGGTTGGTCATATCCACCTCACCGGCCTTGTAGCGATTCAGCTCGGCGGTTTCCGAGGTCAGAGGAAGCCAGGTCACCTTGTTGATCACTGTTTTTTTGTCGTTCCAGTAGCGCGTGTTGCGCGCCACCGTGATTTGCTCATTCACAACCCATTCTTTGAGCACATAGGCACCGTTGGATACCATCTTCCCCGGTGAAATCCATTGCTTGCCGTATTTTTCCACAATGTGGGCTGGCACCGGGAAGGTTGTCGGATAGGCAAGCATGCGAACAAAGAAAGAGACGGGTTGTTCCAGTGTCACCTGGAAGGTGTAGTCATCCAGTGCTTTGACGCCCAGTGCCGCCGGCGGCTCCTTTCCGGCCATGATGGCTTTGGCATTGAGCACACCGGGCATGGCTATATACCAACCATAAGGCGAGGCCAACTCCGGATCTACAGCACGGCGAAAGCCAAACACATAGTCCCGGGCTGTGACCGGCTTGCCATCAGACCATTGGGCATCCCTGCGCAGGTGAAAGGTGTATATTTGCCTGTCTTTCTGCGCGTTTTCCTGCTTTTGTGTTGTGACATCCCAGTGCGTTGAGCCCGCTGGAACGACGTTTCCGGCCGCATCCTGCCCTACCAGTCCTTCAAACAGGTCCACAAGAATATGGTGACCGGGAAGATCCTGCGCCAGTTGCGGATCCAGGCTGGAAGGTTCGGCCCCGTTACCCCTGACAAGGTGCTGGCGACTGTCCAGATGAACGCCCTCAGGAACCTCGGCAGCCTGTGCGCAAACGCCGACGTGAAAACACACCAGCACCAGGCTTGCAAGCAGTGTTTTTTTCATTGGACAGTGTATCTCCGTTTCTTACGGCTCTGGGACTGGACCAGACTGGCTGGTCATCAGCACCACCATTACGCTTTGCAAGGAGCCGAACCCAAGAAGGGTATTCCCCTGTAGGGTCTGCCACTCGTGTTCGTCTCGCAAACGCGCATCAGAATGGTAATGGCAATTGACTGCAACCGGATTGGTACAACCCGGTCTGACCCTGTATTCACCTCGCAGGGCTGAGGCACTGTAACGAATAGAGAGCGATGCGGCAAGCGCGAGCCAGGAGAGCATGGCGGGACCGACCTCTGGCACGGCTGCCGCAGGGCCAGGGCTCTGGCACGGCTGCCGCAGAACCAGGACCTTGTACGCCGGGAGCAAAATTGTACGCTGGAGACAAAAGGGAAGCTGCTGGTATGACCGTACACATCCCAACTCTCTCACCAATGCACAACGGCACCCCTGGTGCCGGGGCGGCTCGCTCAGTCGCCTGTTGATCAGGAGTGGGAGCACCCTGCCGGGAGGGCGCCACCCTTTGAGTTTCTGATTGGAAGGGGCTCAGGCGGGACTCTTCTGGTGGACTCTGCTGCACAAGCGAGACAATTATCATCGCGCCCTGGATGGGTTTGGCCCATGCAAGACAACAGCCTGTGACAAGCAGAAAACTGACCCTGGTATTGAGTGGCCCGTGCCGCAGCGCACGCATCATCATGCCGTCCACCCGACCGGCGGTATAGCCCGCCTCTGACGCCCATTCTGTCGAACACTCTTGACGTAAAAACCGTCCTTTTCTGGACTCTCGATCAACAGCTTGCGCTACAAGACGACATCATCTGCGACTCTGTAGCAGCAAGCGTAAACAACCACTTCCCGATTGCACCCATACCCTGGACATTGAGAAAAGTCAGGCTCTTGCCGCTCACTGCCGGTCGGATCCATCCCAGATTACAAACGGGAGAATTCTGGATGGATCATCCGCACCAGTCCCTCCGGAACTTTAGTGCGTGCCCAGACTCCAAGTCTCTCAAGACTGTCCGGTAATGGTTGTTCGATGGCTACAGAACAAAGAACAACGCAGAAGCAGGCCCCCTTTTATGTTGCCATCAACAACCACGCCCCCCACGGCCGACTGCTCGCAACTGCCACAGAAAAGATTGGTTTCCCCGACCGACATTGTCAGCTTTGCGAAGCGTGCACTGACCATTCCGGCACAGCCTTGCGGTGCACAACAGCCGCTTGCGGACCGCCAGTGGCAGGCCGACTCGCAAAAAGAGCAGCTACCGAATTCGGCCCGACAGGAGCCCTCCAACTGGCCCGACCTGGTACTGGAGCAGATTTTCAAGGCTCTCAATCTCAGTGATCTGGCAGCCTGCCGTCAAGTGTGCCGCCGCTGGCACCAGATGGCCGCAGGTCACAGCCTGCAGACCCACTGCCTGCTGCAAACCTATACCCACACCCACAGGCTACGGATGGAGCGCGCGCTCTATTCAAACGTCATGCACACCAGCCGGACGCCCGGCTATGACAGCCCTGCTGTCGAACCCGGGAGTGCACCATCGGCCCACAGCAAGCCGTCACCACAGATGCTGTTGTACGGGGCGGTAAGCCGGATGGTGCAGGCCACCGCTTTCCACCCGGACCTGTGCAACCCAGGTGACCCGATGGAATCGTCCATAAAGAAACTCTTGTGTAGCCCGGATGGTCGGTGGATCGCCTCGCAGCAGAGTCAGATCTCGCGCACTCCACCAGATCGCCACCTTTATCTGTGGAAATCGGCTTTCACTCCCATCCATTGCCCCCCGCAATCCGTCCACCCCGATGCCCTGCACAACCCATCCCCTGGCAGCATAATCCTGCGCTCTTTCAGTCCAGACAGCCGCAGGCTGCGGGCCCTTTTCAAAAAAGGGGATGTACAAGTGTGGCAACAGCAGCCAGGAGGCTCATGGCATATAGCGCCAGGCGCTCGCCTGTTCGAGGGCAGCATCGCAGACCAGTACGCACGCAAGGCCATTGCCAGTCCCGATGGGCAGCACATGGCTCTGATGCTACGCGACCGCGTCCTGATTCATGGCGCAGGGGAAGCTGGCGACTGGGCCGTGCATCCGCAGTGGAGCAAGGTATTTCCCCCGCAAGATCACTATGTTCCCATGGATAACCCTGAGGTGGTCGGCATGCGGTTCAGCGATGATGGTCGTCATTTCGTGCTGGCATTCAAACGGCAGGCGTTTATTTGCACCCAGGTCAAGGACAGCGGCTGGAGCGAACAGCCAATCGCCCTGCCTGCCCCCTTCCGGGGCAAACCCCTTTTCGCTGCCAACAGCCGCTTGCTGGCACTGGCAGGCGGCTTCGACTCCCCCCAGGATCTGGCAGGCGGTTTCGACGCCGCCCGGGATCAGTCTGGCATCGTCAACATCCTGTTCTGGCACTTCGAACAAAAGCCGGATGGCCCACCAGAGTGGAAGCCGGCCAAAGCACTCGGCCGCCTGCAGCGCTCCGGCCTGGCGGCTCTCTACGACGCCAGAACCCAATACAAAGTTCCCATGGCATTCAGTCCTGACGGTCAGTTGATGGCCTTGCCTTACTGGAAAGATTGCGCAACAGTCTTCGTTGTTCCTGTCCATGGAGCCAAAGCCTGGGAAACCGGGGTCCCACTGACCTGCGGATCAGAGGCAACAGCAGCCAGGATCCGGGGAGCACAAACAAGCGCAACACAATCACATGAGCTGGTATCGTCCATGCGGTTCAGCGCCAGCAGCGAATATCTTGCCGTGCGCACCAAAGGCAATGCGCTAAAGTCGCTAACCCTGTGGCTGTGGCGCCGCTGCCCCACCTGGCACCTGGTGCTGAAGATAGACCAGCACAAGCGCCATGGAAAAATTCCTTTTGCTTTTTCTCCGGATGGCTGTCATTGCGTGGCTGCCACTGTCGCGGACGGGCGCCTCAATCGCATCAACGTCTGGGGTCCCGTCGCGCGTGGGGAGTACAAGTGCAAGTATGCGGCCGTTCTCCACAAAGAAATGTCGGTGGATAAAGTCATGTTCACACCCGATGCTACCCAGGTCCTGATAGCCGTGGCTGATGAGGGACCATTACTGCCGCCAAGGCCATCATTCGACCGGTGGTCCAGTGTCGGTCGCCTCCTGTGTGTGCACCTGGACCCGCAAACAACCCCGGGGCCCCCGCCAACAGCCTCACCGTCCTCACAGACAGCCCCGCTGGTACCACAGCAAACGGTCCTGCCATCACCACCCATGCTCTTGCCGGCATCTGAACCAGCACAGGATGCATGGCACCCACTACCCGATACTGGCGCCAGTATCGAACAGCTTACTGAGTCCTTTATGCGGCTTTTATAGATCCCGCTCTCAGAATCCCTGATAAGAAAGAAGCGTTTTCCACAAGCACAAGCCGTGTTGACTCCATGACAAGAGTTCCGGATACAGGCCGTTGCGCTGTGACGACACACCACTGATTGCGTCCCCGATGTCGGCACCACCGCCCCAGACCGCCCGCTCGCTTCCAGCCTCGCCCTGGAGTCCAGCAAGACGAGCAAGGGCAGAAACAGATCAACAACATAGGTAACAGCAGCTCAATCAGGCAGGGCCGGCCCCGGCATTGTGTACCGGTTCAGACACCGGCGATGAGACTTTTGACGGCACCAGATGCCAGTAGAAAAGCCGACTGCCAAAGCGAAAATCCTGATGCACGCCCCCCTCCTTCTGCACAAGATCCCGGCAAGATACCGCTATCAGAATCCGGGTAGCATCAGGCGTGAAAAGCAGCTTCTCAACCCTGGTGTTGCACGCAAGAGTGCGACTCAACTTGCACCCATAAGCCCCCCCGCTGACCGGACCCCAGATGCGGACGCTGTCCCGCCCCTCCAGGACATGGCTTGTCACACAGTGGAAACCATCCGGAGAAAAAGCAAATGGCACCCCGGCGCGGCGCGTGCTGTCGTTTATTCGCAGCAACATCTGCCAGCCAGAAAAGCGCCCCCACAGGGTGAGGGTCCCATCCGTACCCACAGCAAGATAACGACTGTTGGCGCTGAACTGCAAAGACAACACCGGTTCCCAGCTGTCCGGCTCCTTTGTTTTCGGCCTGTCCCGCAGCACAAATCCTGTATTCCAGGCCGCAGGTCCCGTGGTGACTATAACGCACACCTTTTGGCAATCCTCATGGTGGAGCAGGGCCATCAGCTCACCGTCAGGGCTGAATGCCACAGGAGCTTTGTAGCCGGTCCGGGGGTGGGCACTGGTGCACAACATCCGGTTGCGAAGGGCTCCGATTTCAGTCACATGCTCCCACCGCAGCGGGGCCGCTTCCTCTGACACCTCGCCCCAGCGAAAGAGCAGGATCGCGACAGGCACAGACAAGCCCTGCTCACTGTCGTAACAGGCTGTCAGCACCACTAAACGATTCTGCAAATCAAAAACAGGCTCTCCCCGAACCGGGCGTGAACAATTGCGCGGTTCCACCGCCCAGCTGTCGTCCCCCAACCTGATCCAGAACAGCGCATGATATTCAATCCCCAGCACAAAATGATAACCAGCATCACTGAACCCCATGACGATCTGATCAGGATCATACTCAGTAAAGATGCCATTACCCCAAGGCCAAACCTGCACCGACTCTGGCTCTGCTTTCCAGCCGCCCTGCCCCCCCTCACGATAAATCCGCACAGATCCCCGCAACACAACAGCCAGGTGTTTCCCGTCAGGGCTCAGCACTGACTTGTGCACCAGATCCGCAAACAAGCGAGTACTTGAGGCTGTATACCAACCGCCCTCTTGATGGGGCTGGCGTACTTCCACCATCCCATTCCTGTAAAGAACCCGCAGCTTGCTGCCGTCTGAACCGAAGGCCAGCTGGCAAATCTTTCTGTTCACGGTGGGGGGCCCGGGTCTGAACCCGATCGGAGCGGCAGCATCTTCCCATAAGTTGACTGTGCCCTTTGGCACCCCCCAGGCCTGTTGCACAGAGGCAATCATCCGTCCATCAGGGCTGCACAGCAGGTCTTGCATAAAGCCCGGGGACAAGGTGCTCTCATGGAACACGCCGGGATGAAAACACTCCGTCAGCAGCATCCGTTGCAGGGCACTGCACAGCAGATCCTGTGCTGTCCGCCCCCGGGCCACAGTGGCCGCCGGAACCCGTTCTGGCGCAGAGGCAGGGTTGTCACACCAGGGCATCAGATTGGTGCGCACAAGGTTCGAATCCAGAGCGCGCTCCATCTGCTGCCGGTGCCTGGGGGTGTAGGTCTGCAACAGCGACTTCATCTGTACATTGCCTGTACCCGCCAGCTGCTGCCAGCGACGACACACCTGACTGCAGGCCACCAGATCACCGATATTCAGCTCCCTGAATATCCGCTCCAGTATCAAATCGGGCCAGTGGGATGGCGATAAGACGTCCGGATGCAACACACGGGCGTCTTGCGTGCCGTCCAGAACACAATCGCGCACCATCAGTCCTGATGCCCCCCCAGTCGCAACAGCTTTCGTGGCTGTCAGAGCAGGGGGAGACGCCGGTCTCTGCTGCGGCAGGGGGGCACCAGCCAACGCGGTAGCTGTCGCATCATTCATAAACTTCCTCTACCGCCTTGTACTCTCAGGACTCAACACTCGGGAACCCATTCCCCCAACAATCTCCTCTTGCTTCGACAGCAGGCAGCACACAAAGTTCAGGGAGATATATGCGAGGACGGTAAAGAAAACCGGGACCTGACAGCTATGCATCAGCCGAAGGAAAAGGCAGTCGCCCTGCGACGATCAAAAGAAGATAAACATCAAAATTCCCGGCGAGAAGACCACTACCCAGTATCCCTTCCTGCGATCAACACACCGATAACACTTACAAAAGTAGACTGCCAAAACCTCAGGAAACACTGCAGAGCCCTACACATCATTGAAATTACGCGAAGTGCTCCGGGCGCGGAAGACACTCGTCATCGTCCGTCCCCGGAGACTGTGCGCCCGAAAGTCGGACGCACTGCAGCAGTGATGACAAAAGACTTTTTGCCCTTTTCTCCGAATGTTGTCAGGTTACCCGACCGGTATGTAGACACAAGGGGACCTCCCCACCGTCATCCTCGTGTGCTTTTTCGTCCAGAGAAGGCGAGATATTTACTGCGGGTGCTGGATTCCACCTACGGGAAATGACAGAAGTACGCAAGGATAGAGGGACAGAAGGGGAGAAGGACAAAAGGACAAAAGGACAAAAGGACAAAAGGACAAAATGGCAGAATGGCAGAATGGCAGAATGGCAGAATGGCAGAATGGCAGAATGACAGAATGACAGAATGACAGAATGACAGAATGACAGAATGACAGAATGACAGAATGACAGAATGACAGAAAAGGCAGAAAAGGCAGAAAAGGCAGAAAAGGCAGAAAAGGCAGAAAAGGCAGAAAAGGCAGAAAAGGCAGAAAAGGCAGAATGGCAGGAAAGGCAGAATGGCAGAATGGCAGAAAAGGCGGAATGACGCACCGGCAGCCAGGACATTCAAGCCCTACTCTTCACCTCTTGCATGGTTTTTGTCAGGTTCACTGAGCAATATGCCCACACACAACGGCACACACCTATATCAGCCCCCAAAAGTCGCGCGCGAGGGGACAGAGGCTGAATCTCACTTGTCACTATGATGATCTAAATGACAGAAAGCCCTGTCAGCAGTATTCACACATCCACAGAAAACCTCGAAGAACCTGGAAAAACAGCTGGCTCCAGAAAACTAGTGCGCATTTTGACCAAAAGGAAAAAGTCTCGGCAACCAGCCTGCATATCCAGAGGCCTTCTCCTGTCCACAGGGCTCTCCTGGAACATCCTCCTGGCTTTTATCGCCAGTTATCACTGCTTGACATCCCTTTTCCGGATCACATCCCCACAACACAAGCCCAAGAGGCTGGCAGACAGGCCAAGCCCGCCGCCCCTTGCGAATTCTACCGGGGGCCGACGAGAACACAGAACAAGCGATGCCTCAAAGAAAAGGAGCGGGGGGAGTCAGCCTGGCGCTTCTCAATCTCAGCAGACATGACAACTAACGCGCACGATACGTAATACGCCCCCTGGTGGGATCATACGGCGTCACTTCTACCTTGACTTTGTCCCCTTTCAAGATTTTTATGAAGTGTTTACGCATTTTTCCGGCAATGTGGGCAATAAGAAGCTGGCCGCTCTCATCAACTTTGACCCGAAACGTTGCGTTGGACAGGGCCTCTGTTACCGTCCCGTCCCATTCAATAGGCTCTTCCTTTGCCATCAGGCTGCCACCTCGCAAATATCTGTTTCATGTAACATGCCTGATACTGTTCTCATCGGAGTACGCCTCACACGTGCAGCAAAAACGGTGGTGCATTCTGCACGAAAGCCAACCGTTTGGCAAAACTTCTTGCGTTCACGCTATTTTCCTCGCCTCCCCTACAAGGCCATTTCCACCACAGACTTTATTTCCGGGAGGAGTTCTGGCTTGCACCCCGTGCAACGCTCTCTCTGCCTTCCTGCGACAGAGCCTCCCCCCCGCGTGACTCAAATTCCCGTAGCGCCTGGGCGGTGACCAAACGCCCGACCTGCACCATTTCTTCCGCCCGGTGAAACTCATAGAACCGACACTGGTTTCTGGCAACAGGAATAAAAATATCCGGCGCGTAACCCGCTATTTTATAGCGCACTATGGTCTCCTGCATCACTTCCAGTGACTGGTTGAAAAGATCCAGCATGCCCGAGCGCACCACCAGCGTGTCTCGATTGTCCGTCACTGCCGCCTCTGCCTCACCCGTTCCCCCTGTAAACGGGCCTTCCGATGAGGACATTTCTCTCCCGCTATATTCGCGGGCACGCCGGAACAAGCCCCGGAACCAACGGGACGCCGCGCGCTGCTGAAGACTCTTCGCTGGTGGAACCTCACAATCAAGCTCAATGGGTGCAATGTCAGAGTTAAGATCCACTGCCACAATCAGGTCACTGTGCACAGACACTGTCGGCGCGATGGGAAGCGGATTGAGAACACCCCCATCTACCAGCGTGCGTCCGTTATAGACAACTGGCGCAAATAAACTGGGGATGGCAATGGAAGCCCGGATCGCCTGC
This sequence comes from Kistimonas sp. bin40, assembly GCA_002238585.1. Lineage (GTDB taxonomy): Bacteria > Pseudomonadota > Gammaproteobacteria > Pseudomonadales > Endozoicomonadaceae > Sansalvadorimonas. The sequence continues at coordinate 17,383 of MPMQ01000011.1, forward strand.
AACAAATCACCGTTCTGAAACCAGAGCTCCTTGCGGGAGTCAAGGTCTGTGGCAACGGCTGTGAAAGCGATGGGCAAGTCTTCAATGCACAGGTCACCAATCATTTTCCCTATAACATCAAATATCCTGTCACCACTGATGACCCCCGGACTACGAAACGATACGTCCAGAAGTCGAATCACATCCAGGTAGTTGAGCTCTTTTACCCAGTCGCAGTAGGCATCCAGACGACCCGCTGCAAAAATGCCTCCCACCAAAGCCCCCATGGAACTGCCAGCCACAGCCTGTATTTCATAGCCCTGAGCCAGAATCTCCTGTATCACGCCTATATGCACATACCCCCGGGCGCCACCACTGCCCAGAGCCAGCGAAACAGTTTTTCCCATGCCTCTTATGCTCCCCAGTACACACAAATCGGATCCGCGTCCAGAAGACAATACAAAACAGATAACGGATAACCTGCCAGAACCCCGGGTGATGAACGCCGCAACACAACAGCAGCTATGCCAGCCAGGGACAGTCTCCACCCTGTAGCCCCATTGCCACAGGCCGTGCTTCCCGTTTCCTGATCACAGCGCTTCTCATGCTCGCTGTTCACCCGCCTGGTGAGCGGCCCCATCAGACACGCCCACTCTCAAAGGCAGCCTCATTACCAGCAAACACGCCAGCACAATACCGACCGGCAATGTGTACAAGGTCAGCCTGTAGCTCTCCTGGTTGACGGGCTCGAAAAAACCCAGCAGAACACCAATCAGCGGTTGATAAAACAGGGAGCCGACCATGACACACACCGAATTGACAAGCGCCAGCCCGACAGCCAGCTCCTTTCCTGAAAACCAGTGTCGTAGCAGAGTGAAAGGCAGTATGTAGCAGGACGAAACAGCACCCAGCAGGAACATCAGCAGATAGTAGAATCCAGCCGAAAAGCTGCCGGATATCACAACAACCAGCAAAACAGCGGTCAGCAGCCCAAAGCCAATCATGGTCCGGCGGCCGCTCCACCGATGATCCACCAGCCAACCCAGCGCAGGAGCCCCCATGGCCGTACCCACAAAAAGAAGACTCACCATCAGCCCCGAATCGCCATTCACACCAGGCATGCTTTCCAGAAAGGGAATCGCCCACAGAGCCCCGAACGCGTTATCGATAGAGAACAGAAAGCCACTGAAGAAAGCTATGCACCAGATATCAGAATTGCACAGCACATTCCGCCACCCCCTTCCATCGGCCTGCTCTTGTCTGTCACAGGGGTTGTCGCGCTTCTCCCTCGGCATGCTGATACCCCCCAGCGCGGGAATGATCGACAAGAGCGCCAGCACTTCCATAGCACCTCGCCAGCCCCAGTCACTGATCGCGGTCGGAAGCAGCGCATCGCCCAAAGCCGCGCCCAACATCCCGAACGCCTCCATGCCAGCCGCCAGGGCACCAAACAGCCGCGCCGGAAAAAGAATTTCAATGGTGCGCAGAAAGCAGACAATGATGGGAGAGGCCCCCACTCCCATCAGCAAGCGCCCGACCACCATGGTGGAAAAACTCTGCGCATAGGCTTGCACCAGACAACCAACGACCATCAGCAGACTCGACAACATCAGCAGGCGTGCCCGCCCGAACGACGACATCAGATAGCCCGATGGCACCTGCAACAAAACATAGGGAAGAAAAAACAGAGAGGACAATAATCCCAGTTCTGTTTCATCGCTGCCGAGATCCGCATGAAGCTGAGGGAGCATCAGGCTGAGCGCGCCCTGAAGCGCGAACTGCAAACCGACAGCCCCACCCAGAACCAGATAAATCCACACCCGACGCACAGACGCCGCCTCCAGAGTCGAACCAGGCTCCTGCATGAAAACAGTGCCTCCATAAAAAAAAGAACGATGCAAGCCACGAGGCTGACTCAAAGACAGCACTCATAGCGAAATAGATTCAACAGGCGGACAGAGACAGGACAGAGGAATCACAGCGAGCCGGTACACCTGAGGGTTGTCGAATGCCCACAGCCCGAGCAGGTTCACCCTGGAACGGCTCTCACTCTGATTGGAGGCGCAGGACAAGGGAGGTCTTCACCATAATCATCCTGAAAACAACAGCACAGGGCTCACTGGAGGCGCCCGCCGCAGCTTCAGAAAATTTTCTTCCAAAACCGTTCTGCCGCAACCTTTCTTCAGCAAGGTTTCTCACGGAACTCTTCTGCCGGAGCCTTTTTCCCGGATTTCCCGGATGTCCCTGAAGCTTTTTCAGGAACTTTTTTTCAGTAAGGCCTCTACCGGAACTCTTCTGCCGGAGTCTTTCTCCCGGATCTCCCGGAAGCTCTTTTCAGGAACCCTTCTGCCGGAACTTTCCTTCAGTTCGGCAAGGCTTCTCCCGGAACCTTCCCTCAGCAAAGCTTTTATCGGAGTCTTTCTTCGGGAGTCGGTCTTCCGAAAGACTTCTCCAGGAACCTGTTCCCCAGAAGCTTTCTTCCAGAACCACTCTTGTCCCCTCCTTCAGTAACTCGTCAGGGACACTTCTACTCCCGAAAAAAGCTTTCTGAAGACCGAGGACTCCTCTCTGAAGCACCTTCAGCCTGCGACTGCCCGCAGCACAAAGCCGCAGGACAGACGTGTCAGGCAGACCAGTCCTCAGCCGAATCCATAGCAGGAAAGACAACCAGGAAGTTTCAACCAACGGACAGCACCGCCACATAAGACTCCTCCACCTACAAGCCCTATCCGGCGGTTTTCTCTGTCAACTCTTTTTACAACCAAACAAACCCACTGCGCGTCCTGAATCGGCACACCACCACGCCCGAAGCCCTCTCACACCGGAATCATACTCTTCGTGGGTATGGGTACAGGCACCGTTTCCAGGCAACTTCCAGGTCGCCCCCATGAAATTAACTGTGCAGCCTTCGTTATTGTTCTCGTTCCGCGCCTCATCCCAAAACAGTTACCGCAAAAAAAACAGTCAGGTCTTCCCTGTACCGGCTTTGCTCTCCTCTTGTCCTTTCGGTCCTTTCTCTCCGGTACCACCTATGTCACAACTGGGACAATCGGAGAAAGGAAACGGCTTGGTGTCACCGTGAAAGCTGACAAAAACAGCTATCTGATACAGGTAGTTCGTCAGGGCCGCAGTCAGCTTGTGGACATTCTGATTCGGCTGCGATGTGACCAGCACCATCACTGTCTGCAGCAACACAGAGAGCAACAACAAGTTCAGGGATACATAACCTGCCACACAGAACAGCAGCATGTACAGAATACGCATCCAGACAGATTTGCAGAGAACTCGCTCCTGCAGGGAGCCATTGCTTGCATCGGACTCACTCATGGTTACACCTCTTGTATGGATTGGCGCGGCACCAGACATTCGCCGCCTGTCGGCAGACTGAGTTCTGTATCAGCTTTTTGTTCCCAAATTGCCATAACATCCGCAACATTCCTGACACTGCCTCCCCCCACCACGACGGCATAAAGACCTTCGACTATGGGCATGCTGACCCCCAGCTGAAGCGCCTTGTTACGCACAAGCACCAGGGTGTCGAGCCCTTCGGCTACCTGCCCCAGCTCCTGGCCAATTTGCTCCAGGTTCTTTCCCTCTCCCAAGGCATAACCCACCCGGAAGTTGCGACTCAAGCGCGACCCACAGGTCACGATCAGATCGCCAACACCCGCCAGACCAAGGAAAGTTACAGGATCAGCACCCAAAGTGACGGCAAAACGCGTCATTTCGGACAGACTACGCGTCACCAGCGCACTGCGCGTGTTGTCTCCCAACTCAAGCGCACTCGCCAGACCGACCGCGATAGCATAGATGTTTTTCAGGGCTCCTCCAAGCTCCACGCCACGGTAATCGGTACTGCTGTACACGTGAAAGCTGTGACTGCGCAAAACCTCCTGCACCGAGCGACAAACTTCGCTGTGCTCGCTGGCCACAACAGTCGCGGTCATATGGCCATCCATCACCTCCCGCGCCAGATTGGGACCACTGAGAACCCCTGTCCGGGAGCCGGGAAGCTCACCGGCCAGGATGTCGCTCATCAGATGAAATCCATTCGCTTCTATGCCCTTGGCAGTGCTCACCACCATAGCCGCGCCCACATAGGCTCCCAGACGGGAGGCGACGCCGCGAAACGACTGACTGGGAACCGCCATAAACACCAGATCACTGCCACGCACAGCCCATTCCAGATCCGTCGTGGGCGTGACCCCGTCGCTGACCGGCCGCTGTGGCAGATAACGACTGTTGATACCTGTTTCCCGTATAGCGCTGGCCTGTTGCGCGCAGCGCATCCACCAGCGGACACTGTGTCCTCGACGCGCAGCAAGATCGGCCAGGACTGTGCCGAAACTTCCACCGCCCACAACTGTCACGGCACGTTTTTCTATCATTTTCCGGCAGACCATGTTGCCCGTTCACCCACTAGCCTGATTGATCAGGGAGGCCCGATGATACTACACTCCGCTTCCCATGAAAGCGGGGCACCCCACTACGCCCTGGGCGTTTTGTCTGGTGACTGCAGTCCCCTCTGCCTGGCAGCAGCCTCCAGCCTCCCGTTTTTTTTTCGATTTCAGGGCCAATAACCATTAAAACCCTGCGCAGCCAGTGATATATTCAGCCCGGCCTCTGTTGGCGGCTATTTTTACCGGCATTGTTCCTTGTCACAACCCGAAAGCCGATGAGCCCGAACGCCGATGATCGTTTCACCCAGTCAGGATGCATGACGCTCGAATGAAGAAACAGAAACACAGTTACACACATGATGAGCTTCTGGAGTGCAGCCGGGGAGACCTGTTTGGCCCCGGCAACGCTCAGCTGCCCCAGCCCGGCATGCTCATGCTGGACCGTATACGCCACATCAACACCGACGGCGGCACACACGGCAAAGGCGAGATTGTTGCCGAGCTCGATATCTCACCGGATATGTGGTTTTTCGAATGCCATTTCCAGAACGACCCGGTGATGCCCGGCTGCCTGGGCCTGGACGCACTTTGGCAGCTGCTGGGGTTTTATCTGGGCTGGATGGGCCATCCAGGCCGCGGCAGGGCACTGGGAACCGACGAGGTCAAATTCGCAGGTCAGGTACTGCCTGTCAACAAGCAAATCACCTATCAACTGTCTATCAAGCGGGTCATAAATCGCAAGCTGATCATGGGCATCGCAGATGGGCTGGTGTCTGTAGACGGCCAGAAGATTTACACGGCCAAGAATCTGAGAGTAGGTCTCTTTACGCAGACAGAGAGCCCGGCAACCCAGTCGCTCTCTGTTTCTGCCCTCGACTCCCAGGGCCATCCCCTTGGCCACACCAAAAACTCAACGACACAGGTTTGACTATGAGGCGCGTTGTTGTTACCGGCATCGGTATTACCTCTTGTCTGGGTAACGATGCAGAGACTGTCACGAGTGCCCTGCGCCAGGGGCTCTCCGGCATCAAGAATCATGCAGCTTACAAAGAGAAAGGGCTGCGCAGCCATGTCGTCGGCGCAGTCAAGGATATAAGATTCGATGAGCACATTGATCGCAAATCCTTGCGCTTTATGGGGGATGCCGCGGCTTACTCCTATATCGCCATGCAGCAAGCCATAGCTGATGCTGGCCTGGAGCCGGAGCAGATTTCCACGCCTCGCACAGGCCTGATCGCAGCATCCGGCGGCGCTTCCACAGCCAACATTGTGGACAGCACCACCACGTTGCTGGACACAAAGAGCACGCGAAAAATAGGGCCCTTCCGGGTCACCCGCACCATGGGCAACACCATATCTGCCTGTCTGGCCACCCCCTTCGGCATCAAAGGCCTGAGCTACTCCATCACCTCCGCGTGCGCGACCAGTGCACACTGTATAGGCAATGCCATGGAGCAAATACAGGCTGGAAAGCAGGACATAGTGTTTGCCGGAGGAGGCGAAGAAGAACACTGGTCCCAAACCGCGATGTTTGACGCCATGGGGGCATTGTCCAGTCGCTATAACGAGACGCCGGAAAAGGCATCCCGGGCTTACGATGCCGGACGGGACGGATTCGTGATTGCAGGCGGTGCTGGCATTCTGGTACTCGAAGAGCGTGAGCACGCCCTGGCGCGTGGCGCAAAAATTTACGCTGAGGTGACCGGTTACGGTGCCACCTCTGACGGACACGATATGGTGGCGCCTTCCGGTGAAGGGGCCGTTCGTTGTATGAACATGGCCATGGAAACGGCCGGCGGACCACTGGACTACATCAACACCCATGGAACCAGCACTCCCATCGGCGACATGGCGGAGCTCAAGGCTATCAGGACAGTGTTTCCGAAAGCAGAAAACTGTCCTCTGATCAGCTCCACCAAGTCACTCAGCGGCCACTCTCTGGGAGCGGCAGGAGCGCACGAGGCCATCTACTGCCTGCTGATGATGCAGAACGGTTTTGTCGCCGCTTCGGCCAACATCGAGAACCTTGACCCCCAGGCAGAGGGGCTTCCGATTGTGTGCAACCAGGCCAAAGAAATGCAGCTGCATCGCATCATGTCCAACAGCTTCGGTTTTGGTGGCACCAACGCCTGTCTGATTTTCGAGCGTCATGACTGAGAAAGAACCGGCGCACACCCGGGGCACTGGAGCACCACACGGCGGCAAGACGCATGGGTGCACAGCAGCCTCCGGGCGTCTGGCTCGGTGCCCCCGCAGAGACAGGGCACCGACATGAACTACGCACTGGTTGTTCAGGGTGCTCCTGTTTCATCCCAGTCCTGCCAGACTGCGTTGACTTTTGCCCGCACTGCCATAAAACGCGGACACCGCATCCAGAGGGTTTTTTTTTTCAGGGACGGCGTTCATGCCGGATCCGCGCTGGCCGTGCTACCCCGGGACGAGCAGGATCTTTCTGCCCAGTGGCGCGACCTGGGACGCGAGCAGGGAATAGATTTGGTTGTGTGTGTATCGGCGGCTCTGAAAAGAGGGGTGCTGGACAAGGAGCAGGCCGACCGCTACGGACGCAGTGTCGGCAACCTTGTGCAGCCCTTTGTTCTGTCTGGACTTGGGCAGCTGGTGGATGCGGTGGTCACGGCAGATCGTGTCGTTACCTTCGGAAACTAGTGCACTGCGAGCAGGTGATCCGCCGGTGCCTGTCTCGTCAGGACGACCCTGCCGACACGGGAGCTGAGCTGCCAGGCACCAGCACAAGCCAGACAATGGCATCAAGCAACATAACAGGCATCCAGCGCCGCTGGTCTCGAGGGCCGAAAACAGAGGTACAGGTGACAAGACAGCTGCACTGATCGCGACGCGAGTTCGAGGCAGAACGCCAGCGTACACTGATGCACTACGGCTGGATGGTCGGTCTGTGTTTGTCGCGTCACGGCAAGACTGCCAACACAGGTTGCAGGCAAAACGCCGCCGTACGCTGGTGCATTATGACTGAATTATCGGTCTGGCTTTGCGCATCACGTAAAACCCTGCCAACCCAGGAGCCTGGATGACAGCCGCTATAACGAAACACACTGAAACAGACAAGCACCCATCGCCGCTTGTATCTGGACAACACAAGGCAGTAACACAGATGAAAAAGGGCGCTTGCTGATCGTCACCCGAGTTTCAGACGAAAGGCAACACCGGGGGAGCGTCCGGGAGCGGCGGCCGCCACAGGGACGCATTCGACTTGTTGGCCGAGAGGCCTGTTCCCACAATCTGGCTTGCGCCCTGACACCATCCCTGGCAGGAAGTGGCTCTGGCACGGGACCTGATCAGGAAGCCCAATAGCCTCCGGGAAGGCAATCCGGGCGTTATGCTCGATCATCAGGCAGCCTTGCCCTGACTTCAAAGAGAAGCCATGAAAAAATTCTGCGTCATCAGTACCCGCGCCCCTTACGCCAGCACTGCCGTCCGGGACGCTCTCGAAACGCTGCTGGCCGCTGCCTCCTGCGATCTGCAAGGCACCCTGCTGGCACTCGGCGATGGCGTATTCCAGCTTTTGGCAAACCAGAATCCGGAAAATGTGGCGCAAAAAAACACAGGAGCCATGCTGGGCTTGCTTCCGCTCTATGGCATAGACAGGGTATACGCCTGTGAGGAAGACATAAAAGAGCGGGGCCTGGACGGCTGCCCAATGGCCGGTCAGATACAAAGAATTCCACGCAAGGAAATCGCCCAACTGCTGGCACAGCAGCACTGGGTACTGAACTTTTAGCTGCTGCGACTGAGTGCTCAGCCCACAGTATTGCGTAACAGCAGCCCTTTTCAGTACAGGAGGCGGGCTGACAGACGCAACAAAAAAAGACATTGAAGAACATTGAAAAACAGAATGAGCATCCATCGCTGCTCGTCTGGACAGCAAAAGGCACTGACATACATGCAATGCGGAGTGGCACTGATCGCCTCCCAACCTCCAGACAGAATGCGCAATGCCTGGAGACTGTCCGCAACGAGCGCCCGGGGCGAGACAGGCGTAACATCTTTCCCTGGCGCGGACTGTCCGGGGAGCACACTACTGGCTAGCCAGAGCGAGTCCTGATGCTCCTTGATGAAAACCAGGACATGACAAACCGAACAGCCATCAGACTCAACTGACGCGCAGGACACCAGCCGCTTCTGGACAGCCCCAGTGCGTTCCCGGTGTTCCCGGTGTTCCCGGTGTTCCCGGTGTTCCCGGTGTTCCCGGTGTTCCCGGTGTTCCCGGGAGCCTATGGACCAATGGAACTTCCGCAAGGGCAAAAAATATTCGGTAACATGTGACTCAAAAGCGCGCGACCAGCTCGCCCTCGCGTCCCCCTTTGCCGACGACACCAGGAGACATCACCCGCTTGAGTACCTTACACACCATCAACAAGGGAGCGCACCACCAGGCACTCAACCTTGCTCTGACCAGTCTGGCGCATGGAGATGTTCTGCTGTTCCTGGAGGAGGGCGTCACGACACTTGTCACAGGAAGTCAGGGGGCCGCTCGCCTGGAGCTTGTGGCACAAGAAAACCAGATCTTCTGCCTGCAAGAGGACGCACAGGCCCGCGCCCTGCTGGACCTTCTGCCAGACTGGGTGACTCTGATCGACTACGATGGCTTTGTCGCTCTGACGGAACAACATTCACGGACACTCAGCTGGTTCTGAGCCCGATTTCTGCAGACCCGGACATGATGAAAAACTTGCCCCCCCTCGACCCGGACGGACACTTGCTTCACCAGCAGGACTGGAACAAGGAAACCGCCGAGCAATTGGCACATCTGGAGCAGATTACCCTGACCGCCGCCCACTGGGACATCATCAACCTGGCACGCGCCTTCTACCAGGACTTCGGTCTCCCCCCGCGCCAGAGACCGCTCGTCCGCTATGTGAAAGACCGGCTGGGAGCCGAAAGGGGAAACAGCATTTACCTGATGACACTGTTTCCTGGAAGTCCGGCTCGCCTGATTTCCCGTATTGCCGGCCTGCCCTGCCCCTCCAGCTGCTTTTGACGCCGTACAGGAAGGGCCCGAAGTTGCGCTCTGCCGCCCTATTTCCAATGCTGCAGGGCCGCCCTGAGACGCAGGGCCGCCTGACTGTGAATCTGACTGACCCGCGATTCACTCACTCCCATCAGCTTGCCAATCTCCTTCAGATTCAGCTCCTGGTCATAATACAATGTCAGAACCCACTGCTCTCGCTCAGGAAGAGACTCAATGGCGCCGATCAGCGCATGGCGAAAGCGATCACTATACAAGTCAGCATCAGGTTTTCGTGCCACGCCAGAGTACTGAAAACGGCACTCCTCACCCTCATTCATATCTTCAAAACTGAAAAGACGGCACCCCTTGAGGTCCTTGAGAATCCTGACGTACTCCACCATGGATATTTGCATCTGGGCTGCCACTTCAGAGTCCCTGGCATCCCGTCCCACTTTCGCTTCTACCGCCTGTACAGCCTCACTCACCCTGCGTGCGTTACGGTACACAGAGCGAGGCCCCCAGTCGCCGCGCCGGATTTCATCAAGCATGGCCCCCCTGATACGGATACCCGCAAAGGTCTCAAAACTGGCTCCCTTGTCACTGTCGTATTTGCCGGCAGCTTCCAGCAACCCCACCATACCGGCCTGCACAAGATCATCCACCTGAATACAGGAAGGCATTCTGGCCGACAGGTGCCAGGCAATCCGCTTGACCAACCCGGCATGCTTCTCCACCATTTTATGCCGGTCAGCCAGCTTGGCTTTACTGTGACTGTCCCGGACCTCACTGGTCTCACTGGTCTCACTGGTCTCACTGGTCTCACGGACCTCACTGGCCTCACTGGCCTCACGGACCTCACTGGTTTCACCGGTCTCACTGATTTTGTGGGCTAGCGCTTCCATGCCTTGCCGCCTCCTGCACTGAGGGTCTGTTCGAGAAAAAAGCGCATACCCGCTGACGAGCACTCTCTGGGTCTACAGCGATCCAGAGTAACCGCCAGCATGGACAGGGACCGAAGCACTCTGGACTCCTGCCAGCTTTGCTCCCTGTCAGCACCTGTAAAAAGAAACCCCGGCTCTGTCCCATTGCGCTCGAAGGGCACCTGACCACAATGATGCAACACCAGGTCCAGATCAAACCCCAGCCGGTGCTGAAGTGTCTGCATCAGCGCATGTCCCTCCCGCTGACGCCGAACCATGTTAGTGAGAATGCCAAAGCTTTCAATACGACAGTGCTGGCGCAACACCCTGATATAATCTGCCGTATCCAGCTGGCAGACAGGCTCCGCCGTCAGGACAACAAGCACCTCACCTGCCGCCTGCACCAGTTGCAGATCAATGGGCGACAAACCACCTGCTGTATCAACCAACAGGTAATCAACCTTGCCAGCCAGGCTGTCCATGGCCTGAATCATCCCTGCCACGAGCAAGGTGTCCAGCCTGGACAGGATTGGCAAACGGCGCCCCCCCGGAATAATCTGGATCCCGACCGGGCCCTCCAGAATGACATCCTCCAGAGTACAATGACCGGACAACACGTCCATCAGCGTGTGCCGGGGCGCAACGCCGGCCATCAGCTCAATGTTGCCCAGCCCAAGATCAGCGTCCAGAATCGCAACAGACCGCCCCATACGGGCCAGCGCCTCAGCCAGATGCAATGTCAGAAAACTCTTGCCCACACCGCCCTTGCCACTGGCCAGTGCAATCACTCTTACAGGTTTTGTGTTCATAGTCCCTTATGATCCACAGTGCTCACGACCGAGATTAAACGCTATTGATCCAGACCTTCCCTCTGTGCCACAACACAAAACACCGGAGAACCGCAAGGCCTCAGCAAAACTGTCCGGGGACAGGCCGCCTTACCACGAAAAAACACCGCCACGACAAGATAAAACAACCTCAACAACAGCCAACAATGAAGCCGCCACACCCAGGCGTCAGCGGCCAGAAAAACCAGAAGAAACACAATGGCCGACAACGGGACGGACGTCTTTGCCAGACACTGGCATCAGCCCCTTTTCAGCAATTGACGAAAGCGGTCAACAGCATCCTCGCGCGGCGGCTCGGGTGTCAGCAACTGCTCGTATTCACCCAGCATCATGATCCTTCCCGGAGATACACCCAACAGCAACTGACGCTCGCCAGCCTGAACAACGACAACCCGGTCACGCCCCCCCAGCGACAGCGCTCCTTTTATCTGCAAGCCTCCCTGACCGGGGGCCAACCCAGGCTGACAGCGCTTCAACCACCAGGCACCAGCAAACAGAAGAGCAAGAACAGCAAGAAAAGAGAACAGGGTCCTGACCAGATCCCCAAGACCTGGCTCCTGACGCACCGCCGCCCCGGACACTGCAGCAGCAGATCCGGACTCAAGCTTGTCAGCGAGCGGACGCTCCGCGACCGGGTCAACCGGGTCGACAGCTGCCACCTCAGCACTGGCCGAAAGCATCACGCCTGGCAGCAGTTCAAGAAAGAGAAGAAGAATTATCAGCCGACTCATAGCGATTCAAACCGTATTTGCGCATTTTTTCAACGAGGGTTGTCCGGCGGATACGTAGCCTGTCGGCAGCACGCGCCACCACATTGCCACAGTCATCAAGCGCCTGACGGATAAGACGACGTTCAAGATCAGCAAGAAACTGCTTGAGATCCATGCCATCGACCGGAAGAACCGCCAGCTCATCGAGCCCGCCCAGGCCTCCAGACTGCATGGCTCCCGAAAAAGACGACACTCTGCCAGCGTCCCCTTCCCCGGCACTCTCTTCCACGCGAAACCGTTCCGGCAGCTCATCAATACCCACAATGCTCATGGGATACATGACGGCCAACCGCTCCACGAGATTGACCAGTTCACGCAGGTTTCCGGGCCAGCCATAACGGCACAGGGACAGCATAGCCGAAGAATGAAAACGCACCCCACTCCGTTTCTCACAGGCCATTCGATTGAGAATGTCATTGATTATCAATGGAATATCAGAAGGCCTCTGGCGCAGAGGAGGTACTTCGATGGGAAACAGGTTCAGTCGGTAATAGAGGTCTTCACGGAATCGCCCCTGGGCCACAAGCGCCTCCAGATCACAACGAGAGCCTGCCATTACCCGGACATTACTGTTGATGGAGACAGAGCCACCGATACGCTCAAACTTCTTTTCCTCCAGCACACGCAGCAGTTTGAGCTGAATAGCCAGGGGCATGGAGCCCACTTCATCCAGAAACAAAGTGCCGCCCTCTGCCAACTCAACACGGCCCTTGCGTTCGGCTATGGCACCTTTGAAAGCCCCCTTTTCGTGTCCAAACAACTCACTTTCAAGAAGGTCTTCCGGGATGGCAGCACAGCTGACGGGAACAAAAAGCCCAGTCTTGCGCGAAGAATGACAGTGCAGATTATGTGCAACCACAGCCTTGCCGGCACCCGACTCCCCTGTGACCAGAATCTCCACATCCTTGTCCACCACCTGGGACATCAGTGCCCGCAGATGACGGACAGCACGACTGTTGCCTACCAGACCACGAAACAGACTGACACTGCTGTTCTCCAACAGAACCTGCCCCTGACGACACTGCAACCGATAAATCTGTGCGAGGTGTAAAACGCTCACGATCTGTCCATAGGCCAGGGGTTGGCTCAGCGTGCCTATCACCTGCCGCTTCAGATTACCAGGCAGCGTACCCGTATCAAAAGTGCCATTGACCAGGATGGGAAGCCCCGGGCACTGGCGATTGAGTTGTCGAAGAACATCCATGGTCCGGGACGAACGTCCCACCACAACAGCAAGACAGCCTTCCGGGGCGACGCCAATCCGCGTCTCCCAGCCACCGGAACACAAAATTACCGTATCATAGCCAATAAATTCGAAAATCGTCCGAAGTTGCTGCCGCTGCTGCTGATCATCCTCAAGCAACAGAACACGACTGGAGTCACCCATAGTAGCCAACCGTCCATGTTTAACAGTAACTCTTTCGGGTCGAACAGCTGCACGAGAAGAGAGGAAGAGTGACGCACTCCTTACCGGCGTGCTTAACCTCAAGTTAAGGCACAAACCACCAACTTCGTCAACCTGCTGACACCCGCCAGGATCGCCAACAAAAAAACGCCACAACAGAATCACGCGACCGGTGAAACAAGACAATGGACGAAAAACATCAGACGTAAAACGCAAGAGAAAGACGAAGAGAAAGACGAAGAGAAAGACGAAGAGAAAGACGAAGAGAAAGACGAAGAGAAAGACGAAGAGAAAGACGAAGAGAAAGACGAAGAACAGCGCGCGCCAGGCAGGCTTGCCTGACGTCACCGACACCAGCGGACAACCGCCATTATCGCACCACTGTCGCCCTTTGTGTGCTGGTACGTCCGCAGGCCCGAACGCAGGAACCAGGACCCTTTGCGCAGCCCGACCCCGGCCAGCCAGCGGACCTGCCCGGGACAAAGCCTCTCACCCGGCACCAGGCACTCAACGCCATGGGCAACGACCTCAGATTTTACTGCCGCCCCAGCCGACCAGAATCAGGACACCCAATGCTATCTCAATGCCATGAAGAGGCCTCCATACAACCGGTACGCAGAAAGTTCGCCAGAAACCGACGCACCTGCTGCCGGTCGTCCGGCTGCCCCAGGTGCTCAAGAGCCCGCTGTGCCCGAAGCTCACCTATATAACGGCGCTCACGCTTCCAGAAAGCCAGAAAATCGGCCTCGTTCAATTCAGGATGCCCCTGCATGGTCAGAATCGCGTCCTTGCGCGTGATCCCGGCTGGACAGAAGTCACTACCAGCCAGAAGAGCAAAACCCTCTGCCGTGGACGCCACTTGATCCTGATGCAAAGACAAGAGCCGAATGGTGTCTCCAGCGCAAAAATTGGCCAGCCGGCTGCGCGCCACTATAGGGTAGGCACCCACACCCCAACCCTGCGGCGCCTTGACCACTTGCCCGCCCAGCGCGGCATGAAGAAGCTGGTGACCAAAACAGATGCCGACCATCGGCACTTTTTGTGATGCCAGGTGCTGCACACATTGCTTCAGGCGCGCAATCCATGGCTCGTCATCGTACACGCTGGCACGACTGCCGCTGATAATCCAGGCATCACAGTGGTCACCAGCCAAAGGTACATCGCCGCTACTGCAACGATAGACACAGTACTGCCAGAAACCCGGATCACATTCCTCCATCATGTTGACCAGGGCGACATCAGAGGAGGGGCAGGGTTGTCCGTTATTCGAAGGCCTGGTCTCACACGAAAGCAGTCCCAGTTTGGGCATTGCAGACTTCCTCCTGTAGTGCACTGTTTCCCATAACAGCATCAGCTTTCTATAACAGCATCAGCAGCCTGATAAATTCAACAAGCAGGAAAAGTCGCATCATAAAAACACATAAAAACACGACTGCGAAAGAGTCATGCAAAGTCCGGCGCAAGACTGTCCCCGGACAGCCTCTGCTGGCGTTGCCGCACAAAAGGTCACAGACAGCATCAGCAGCCTGATAAATTCAACAAGCAGGAATAGTCGCATCACAAAAACACATAAAAACACGACTGCGAAAGAGTCATGCAAAGCCCGGCGCAAGACCGTCCCCGGACAGCCTCTGCTGGCGTTGCCGCACAAAAGGTCACAGCAGGATCACCCCGGGGAAAAAGCGCCCAGCCAAAGATCTGTGGCCCCGGCTCCCCTCCTGCCATGAGACAGGAGATTCCCGGACACGACATGAAGCCGGGCGCCTCCCTCTGCCCATTTGCTCTTCTTGCCCTTTTCTTGCTCCCCCCTTCAGGATTCTGAAGGACGGCCCACCACCGGCTTGCCGCTCTGGTCCAGAACCTGAGGCTCTGGCAATCCGGCTGCCTTGAGTTGCTTTTTGATACGCTGCAAGTCACCAGCCAACAACCAGATCATTTTGTCAGGTGCCATGTAGTCTCGCGCAATCTGTTGCACTTCATCCAGCGACAAGCTCCGGACTCTATGGACATAGTCATATAAATCAGAATCGGGCAATTGTTGCTTGACCAGCGTTTCTATGGCTCCCAGCAGGGCACCATTGGTCTCCAGACTGCCAGGCAGACGGCGAATCCTGTGCTGCCGGGCCTGCTCCAGCTCCTGCTGGCTGGGGGGATTGTCACCAGCAAAACCTTGTTGCTCTTTCAGCAACTCGGTCAGGGCAGCGGCCGTCTTGTCAGCCTGAACAGCCGCCGTTACCAGCCAGGGACGCTGGCTGCGCGCCTGGCGCAACTGACTGCCGGCGCCATAAGCCCAGCCCTTGTCTTCTCTCAGATTGAGATTGATGCGGGACACAAACTGCCCACCCACAATGTCATTGGCAAGGTCGAAGGCCAACCGACGCTGATCTTTGCCATCAATGACCAGCTGGCCGCCAACAATGACCGTCTGTTGCGCCCCGGGATAGTCCACCAGGTAAACAGCAGAACGGGACGGCGGCGTGACGTACGACAGCGGCTTGCGCGGAGGGGCACTGTCCGGCACCTTCCACTCACCCAGCACATCCGTCAACTTCTCCACCAGAGCCGCAAGAGTGATGTCACCGGTGACCACCAGCGTGGCATTGTCAGGACGCAGCCAGGCCTTACGGAAGCCGACCAACTGCTCCCGGGTGATGCTTTCCACTGAGGCGCGAACGCCCGTTCCGCTCCATGGCGTGTTGTAGCCGTGATGATCAGGGTACAACAGCCCCGGCAGCAAGCGACCGGCCAGAGCACCCGGATTGGCCTTTTCCCGCGCGATCTCTGCCAGCACCTGGCTGCGCACCCGCTCCAGGCTGGTTTTGGGGAACACCGGATCCATAAGCACATCGGCAAAAATGGCCAGCGCCGGATCAAGACTGACTGTCAGGGTATCAAGATACACGCTGGAACTGTCCAGGCTGTTATCCGTTTCCAGACGGGCCCCCAGGGCTTCCAGCTCGGACGCTATGCTCAAGTGATCACGCTGGCTCGTGCCTTCATCCAGCATGGCCAGAGTCAACCCCGGCAACCCGGGCTTGTCACCATGCGCCGCAAGCCCTGCGTCAAAATGCAACCCCATCTGAACGACAGGCGTCAATGACCTCCGGGCCAGGACCACCTTGAGTCCATTATCCAGCACAGCACGCTCCAGCCTGGGAAGCGCCATGGTCATCTCCTGCCCCACCTCAGGCACTTGACGACGGTCCGCCCCCTGTTGGGCATGACTGTATTCCGGGAAGGGCGTAACCTCCAGAATATACGCCCCCTGACCCAGCCACTGCGCAGCGCAGGAGCGTACGCTGGAAGGGGTCGCAGCCTTCATCCTGTTGAGGCTGGTCTTGTAGAAGCCAGGGTCAGCGTGCAGAGCCTCGCCCTGTGCCAGGATGTCAGCCCGGCCTCCCAGTCCCCCGGCCTGTTCAGTGGCGCGCACAAAAGCCGCCGCCTGACTGAAGCGCACCCGGTTGAGCTCATCTTCCGTTGGGCCCTCCCGCAAAAAACGATCGACTTCTTCATCCACGGCCGTCTCCACGTCGGCCAGGGACACGCCAGAACGCGCATCCACCGAGACAATCAACTGCCCGGCCAGCAGCCGCGCGTAGAGAAAAGCACCAGCACTGACCGCCAGCTTGTCATCTATGACCAGGCGCTTGTAGAGCCGGCTGTTACGCCCATCACCCAGCACGCTGGCCGCCAGGGATAATTCCTCAGCCGCCAGTGTACCGTCGGGCGGCACATTCCAGACCTTGACCAGACGCGCGAGCGGAACCCTGTCCTGAAAGCTGTCCCGTTTATCCTGCGTTCTGGCTGCAATCCAGGTGCGGAGGCGCTCCGGAGGCATAAGACCGGCCGGAATATCGCCGAAATACTTTTCGGCCTTCTCCTGGGCCTGCTGCCGGTCAATGTCACCGGAAAGAACGAGCACGGCATTGGAGGGCGTATACCAACGCGCAAACCACTGGCGGACCTGTTCGAGATCAGCTGCGTCCAGATCTTCCATGTAACCAATCGTCGGCCAGGAATAGGGATGCCCCTGGGGAAAGGTCTGCTCAGCCATGCGCCCCCACAAACGCCCATAAGGGCGATTTTCGGACTGACGCTTCTCGTTCTTCACTACCCGGCGCTGCTCGTCCAGACGCTCCTGACTGATGGCACTGAGAAAATGCCCCATGCGGTCAGACTCCATCCACAGGGCCATATCCAGAGCGGGACGGGGCACGGTCTGAAAGTAGTTGGTCCGATCGCTGTTGGTGGTGCCATTCTGGTCTGTGGCGCCTGCCGCACGAAACGGAATGAAGAACTCATCCTGATAATTTTCCGACCCCTGGAACATCAGATGCTCGAACAGGTGAGCAAAGCCCCGGGTACCCGGGGCCTCGTTGCCTGAGCCAGTCTTGTACCAGAGGTTGACGGCCACCAACGGGGCCCTGTGATCTTCGTTGACAATGACTGTCAGCCCATTGGGCAGCGTGAAACGTTCCCAGGCAATCTCTGCCTCCGGCAAGGCCGTGGTGGCAGGCGAGTCTGTTGGCGAACAACCGCCGAGCAGCAAGGCCCCCAGATACAGGGACAGCACGCGGCGTACAGACGCGGGGAACCAGCCAGAGCGGCCATTCTTTTTGATCATGACGGTGTTCCGAACAGCTGTGGAAAAGGAGCTTGCCCGAGGATAGACCCTCCTGCGGACAACAAACCAGGGCAACGCATTTCTTCCGGCGTGCTGGCCTGGCGGTGTTTTGACCCGGCTCCAGGACGCTGAGCTTACCACAGTCACAGCAGACTGCTCGCCAGATTACCTGGACGCGTAGTTGACGAGCATATAGCCTCGCGACCGAATGGTTTTGATAAGCCGTGACTTGCGCGCATCATCACCTATTTTGGAACGCAGCCGGGAAACGAGAACATCGATGGATCTGTCCCGCCCATTGTAGGCGATGCCACGCAAGCTTCTGAAAATATCTTCGCGAGTCATCACCTGCCCGGCATGGGTACACAGCAACCATAACAAATCAAATTCGCACCCGCTCAAGCTGAGCTGCCTGCCACTGACGTACAATTCCCGCGCCGCTGCATTCACAACCAGCGGTCCCAGCACCCTGCGCAGCCCCCCGGAGACGGCACGGCGGCGCAACAAGGCCCGGACGCGGGCCAGCAACACACGCGCCCTGACCGGACCTCCCATTTCAATACAGTCGTCGGCTCCCAGGTCAAGACAGCGCACTTCATCTATCCCATCAGGTCCCGACACCAAAGCCAGCACAGGAAGGCTGGACTCGGCCCTGACCTGCCAATAGAACTCAAGGCCGGCATCGTCAGGCAGACTCATGTCAAGCACAACCAGATCGGGACGCTGACCACCCAGGCAGGTACGCACCTGATGAGCCGTCCCGGCAGTCACCAGGGTCAGCTCGCCTGGCTGGCGAAGACACGCACAGGCCTGTGCACACCAGGGGCCGCAGCCGCCCACGAAAAGTACAACACCAGTGACTTCTTCCTGCACCGGATCTTCTGAAGACGATGTCTGTAACAAGCGACATCCTCCCTTACGAAAAAAGACGAACAGACACAGGAACAGCCTGTTGCTTCCCGGCCCGGACTCCCCTTCGACCAGCCTGTCTGCAAAAAATTCCTTGCCTTTTTTTCTGAAACCATTTCAAGCCACTATCGGCCCGCACTCCCGGGAGCACAGCAAGAGTTCGCGCGAAATATTGCCTGGCACCTTCTCCTCCATGTGTTCTCCCGGTATCATCTGCCGGCCGGCTGTGACACCGACTGTTTCCACGGGTGTTTCCACGGGGCGGGCCCCTTGCCCAGCCGCCGGCTGCGCCACGCCCGGTGCCGGACAGAATTCAGGCGCGACCCCGTCCCTGCGCGGGTTCAATGGACGCGAGTCCATCCTGTGTCCCCCGACACAGGCCCGGGCTTTCCAGTTTTTCTTGCAGAAATCGACAGAACATGAACGAGCACCTTCAGGTCACCAAGAGAGACGGCCGCCAAGAAACCATCGAGCTTGACAAGCTCCACAGAGTTATCACCTGGGCAGCCGATGGCCTTGAAAACGTCTCTGTGTCCCAGGTCGAACTCAAATCCCATATCCAGTTCTACGATGGAATAAAAACGACAGAGATACACGAAACCATCATCAAATCCGCCGCCGACCTGATTTCTGGCGACGCGCCGGATTACCAGTATCTGGCAGCCAGGCTGGCGATATTCCACCTGCGCAAGAAGGCGTACGGCCAGTTCGAACCTCCCAGGCTGGCAGACCATGTCAACAAGATGATTGAGGCCGGCAAGTACGATCCCGCCCTGGCCGCAGACTACAGCCGCGCCGAGCTGGACGAAATGGACGCGTTTCTGGATCACGACCGCGACATGAACTTCAGCTACGCCGCCGTCAAACAGATGGAGGGCAAGTACCTGGTGCAGAACCGGGTGACCGGTGACTTTTACGAAAGCCCCCAGTTTCTGTTCATTCTGATCGGTGCCTGCCTGTTTGCCAGCTACCCCCGCTCGACACGCATGGACTATGTGCGACGCTTCTATGATGCTGTATCCCACTTTCGCATTTCCCTGCCGACGCCCATCATGTCGGGCGTGCGCACACCGACGCGCCAGTTCAGCTCCTGCGTACTGATCGAGTGCGACGACTCTCTGGACTCGATCAATGCGACGGCCAGCGCCATAGTCAAGTATGTCAGCCAGCGCGCTGGTATAGGCATCAATGCCGGCCGCATCCGGGCCCAGGGCAGCCCCATACGTGGCGGCGAGGCTTTCCACACGGGGTGCATCCCCTTCTACAAACACTTCCAGACAGCCGTCAAGTCCTGCTCCCAGGGGGGCGTGCGCGGTGGCGCGGCAACACTGTTCTACCCGCTCTGGCACTACGAGGTCGAAAGTCTGCTGGTGCTGAAAAACAACAGAGGGGTCGAGGAGAACCGGGCGCGCCATATGGACTACGGCGTCCAGATGAACCGTCTGATGTACCAGCGTCTTATAGAGGGCGGAAAGATCAGCCTGTTTTCTCCAGGCGATGTGCCAGATCTCTACGAGGCCTTCTTCGTGGACCAGTCGCGTTTCGAGGAACTCTATGTCCGCTACGAGCAGGATGAGAGCATCAGGAAAAAAACATGCAAGGCCCTGGACCTCTTCACCCTGTTTGCCCAGGAACGCGCCAGCACCGGCCGCATTTATCTGCAGAATGTCGACCACTGCAACACCCACGGTGCCTTCGATCCGACCCGGGCTCCGATACGCCAGAGCAACCTGTGTCTTGAAATCACGCTGCCGACCAAACCGCTGCGTGATATACACGACGACAAGGCCGAAATTGCCCTGTGTACCCTGTCCGCATTCAACCTGGGCACGCTGAACAACCTGGAAGAACTGGAAGAACTGGCAGATCTGCTGGTCAGGGCACTCGACAGCCTGCTGGACTATCAGGGATATCCGGTCGAGGCCGCCCGGCACGCCACCATGGGACGCCGCTCCCTGGGCGTAGGCGTCATCAACTATGCCTATTATCTGGCGAAAAACGGGGCGCGCTACTCCGATGGCTCGGGCAATGCCTTGACCCACAGAACCTTCGAAGCCATACAGTACTACCTTCTCAAGGCGTCCTGCCAACTGGCGCGGGAGCAGGGGCCCTGCCCATTCTTCGATGACACCCAGTACAGCCAGGGGCTGTTGCCCATCGACACCTACAAAACAGAGCTCGATGACATCTGCCAGGTGCCGCTGGAGCGGGACTGGGACAGCCTGCGCGCGGCCATCAAGAAAGACGGCCTGCGCAACTCCACGCTGACAGCGCTCATGCCGTCGGAAACATCCTCGCAGATATCCAACGCCACCAATGGCATTGAGCCCCCGCGCGGCTACATCAGCACCAAGGCCAGCAAGGATGGCATACTCAAGCAGGTGGTACCGGACTACAAGACGCTGCGCGACAACTACGAGCTGTTGTGGGATATTCCGGACAACACCGGTTACCTGAACCTCGTCGCCATTATGCAGAAGTTTGTCGACCAGACAGCATCCGCCAACACCAACTACGACCCGGCCCGCTTCGAAGGAGGCAAGGTGCCCGTCAGGGAGATCCTCAAGGACTTGCTGGCGGCCTATAAATTGGGTATCAAGACGCTCTACTACCATAACACCCGGGACGGTGCCGGCGATGCCCAGCATGCTGAGGGGTCAGCGGGTGATGAGGCCTGCGCTGGCGGTGCCTGTGTGTTGTAGCAGGCACTGACACAAGTGTCCGCAAGGCCTGGCCTGTGGGCATCCTGCGTAGTCATATATGTTCCCCGGGCGGCTGTGCCTGGCCTGCCCGCCCTGGTGCGCAAGCCGGCGGGCCCGCCCCCCCGGGGAGCCTTTGCTTCTGCCCGGCACAGATTGCCGCCCTGTCGTTTCTGATGGCGTGCTGACTGCGGCCGGGTGAACACACAACGGGGACCACCATGACCTACACAACATTCAACCGAAACCTTTTTGACGGCACTGCTGAACCCATGTTTTTCGGCCAGAACGTCAACGTGGCCCGTTACGACGTGCAGAAGCACGCTATTTTCGAGCATCTCATTCAAAAACAGCTGTCGTTTTTCTGGCGACCGGAGGAGGTGGACCTGTCCTGTGACCGCAGCGACTTTAGAAACCTGCCCGAACATGAACAGCATATTTTCCTCAGCAACCTGAAATACCAGACCCTTCTGGACTCTGTGCAAGGGCGGTCGCCCAATATGGCCCTGCTGCCGATTGCCTCCCTGGCGGAGCTGGAAACCTGGATTGAGACCTGGTCTTTCAGCGAGACCATTCACTCGCGCTCCTACACCCACATCATGCGCAACCTGGTGGACGAGCCCACCAGCGTGTTTGACGACATAGTAAACAATGAAGCCATTGTGTCCCGGGCGGCCGCAGTCACCTGCCACTATGACGAGCTGATCACGGGCATACAGCTGTACCAGACCCTGGGAGAGGGCAGGCATCAGCTCCCGGACAAAACCGTCACTGTGTCCTTGCGTGATCTGAAAAAAAAGCTGTACCTGACCCTGGTTTCGGTCAACGTGCTGGAGGCGATCCGCTTCTACGTCAGCTTCGCGTGCAGTTTTGCTTTTGCGGAGCGGGCCACCATGGAAGGCAATGCCAAGATTATCAAGCTGATTGCGCGCGACGAAGCCCTGCACCTGACCGGCACCCAACATATGTTGCAGCTGATGGCCAGCGGTCGGGACGATCCGGAAATGGCCGAAATAGCCCGGGAGCTGAAAGAAGAAGCGCGCCAGATTTTCGTGGAAGCCGCACGCCAGGAAAAAGAATGGGCCGCCTATCTGTTCCGCGACGGCTCCATGATCGGACTGAACCGTGAAATACTGGAGCAGTACGTGGAGTACATCACCTGTCAGCGCATGATCGCCGTGAATTTTGAGCCGGCTTTCGAGGTCAAACAAAATCCCTTGCCCTGGATGAACAGCTGGCTCAACAGTGATCATGTTCAGGTCGCCCCTCAGGAGGTCGAGGTGAGCTCTTATCTGGTCGGCCAGGTTGACAGCGACGTTCATCACGATGACTTCAGGGAATTTACGCTGTGAAACGCTGCCCCCGCTCTCCTGCACGGGAAGTCAGCCTGTTCTTCATGCCAGCCTGAGGACCTTCTTCCATGGCTCATATAGTAAAAATACAGGACGGCTACAGTTTTTATGTGCGCGAGGGAGAAACCCTGCTGGAGGTGCTGGAAGCCCAGAATATCCAGACGGAGTACCAATGCCGCCAAGGCTACTGTGGCAGCTGCCAGCTCCAGCTGGTGGAAGGGCAGGTAGAGTACAACAGGGAGCCTCCGCTGGCTTTTATTCCTGATGGGCGCGTTTTGCCCTGCTGCTGCGAACCCCGCTCAGACCTGGTGCTGGCCCTGGCTGTCCCTGTGCCGCCCAGGTCAGACGGCGGAGCACAGCGTCGCACTCTTGACGAAAAGTCCCGGGCGCAGCAGGACACCCTGCACAGTACACCTGCCGAGATGGCTGAAACGACAAGATAAAAGGCTCCCATTCCCGTTTGCTGCCAGCCGCATATTGACATCCTCCCCGCCCGGAAGGACGGGGATTCCTGCTGCGCTCACAGGTGACAGCTTCACGCTGCCGCCTGTGAGTCGCTTCGGCGGGTTGCTGCTGGCGGCATTAGCTCACCGCTCACTTCACAGGCGAGCCGGGCGTGTCCCGCCCTTGAGCCATGGGGCATACGTCAGGTCTGCGAATAGTGCCAGTGAGATGAGACGCGCTATCCTTCCCCGCCCTGAAGGACGGAGCTTGCCGCGCACCAGGTCAGAAGGCAGCAGCCACAATGACGACAACAGCCGCAAGACCCGGCCATTGCCCAGGCCCGCCGGGTCCGCACGCGCCCAGGCCCCGGATTTTCCTGTTGCTGTGCCAGTGACAAAAACCGCAGCAGGGTGGAAGATCAGCGGAAACCGCGCTACTGCAAAAAACGACACAAGACTCACAGGTGCCGGCGGACAAACCGGTCACAAGCTGCCACAGGTGCAGCCCTTTTGATGGCAGGCACAAAGGACAGGCTGAGCCTGTTCAAGCGCCCCGCGCTGCACACCCTTGCAGCCTCACCCGCTGCGTGCATCAGGTCCCGCAGAGAGTACCGGCCCCCTGGCTTCCTGGAGGAAGCCACAGACGAGTCAACCTGTTTTCAGGTTCCGACGTGCTCTCAGGGCTTTTGGAGCGAGCGAATTGAATTATTGTGATGCAGATCTGGCAGATGCCAAACGCACAGCAGCAATGGAGTCCCATCTGGCGAGAACCGCATACGACATACCCTTTGAAAGAAAGAGGCAACCTGCATCTGAGCCGGACACCGCTGCCGTCCCCAGGCAGTGATCTCACCCTTCTTCACTGCGGATGCGCAGACGGGGAGGGGTGAATGCGATCTGAATCTGATACTGGCGACGACCATGTGGTGGGCAGCTCAAGAAGCAGGTACGTTATTCACAGGAAAATACCCTCACCTCAAAGGGAGACTGGAATCATGCCCGGCGCCTGTCAGGTTTCAGAAGAGCTCCCCTCTCGCCCTGTGACTCCAGCGCATATCGGTCAGCACTCGACACAAGCAACGACCATGCGGTGCCAGGCACAAGAGCAAGCGAAGGCAAGTGCTTCCCGTAACGCCCGGATCCTTATGCCAAAGAGCTACGGGACCATGCCCGGGCTCCCCGCAGCCTTCAAGCGGCCTCCCTTTCCTTCTCCAGCCGAACCTGTCAGTCAACCTCTTCCGCCCCTGGATATTCTGGCGTCAGGCGCAGACAGTACACCTTGTTATGGTCATGATTGGCTCCCGGAAAGCTGAATTTATCGGAGACGACCACCAGCCGGGTGCCATCCGGCGAAAACAGCAACCGACCTATATCGATCCCCAACGCCAGCGACAGCTTGCAGCGATATTTTCCATCGCGTCCGGGGCCCCAGACAGCGACCTGCCCACCAGCAGAGGCGGCACAATGATAGCCATCCGGAGAAAAAGCCAGCAGGGAACTGCCTATCCTCTCATGAAAAATCCAGCTCTCATTGCCAACCCAGGCCACCGCCACCCAATGCAGATCGGCCCCGCGCTGCCAGATCTGCACACCGCGCCAGGCAGCTGCGGCAAGACAAGAGCCCGTGACACTGAACTGCGGGGTATCACAGACAGGATCCCGATCGCTCTGATTCCTGGCCGGTGACTGGAATTGAAGAACATCTTTCAGATGACCGGCTCCCTGTGCACTGACAGACAGCACACACAGGCGGCCATCACGCTCATTGTCCCCGTACGGGCACACCAGCTCTCCGCCATCCGGACTGAATGCCACAGGAGGCGCGTGAGCGCCCCAGAAAACACCAGCACGTGTACAGCGGTTGCTGACACAAACCCAGACTCCCTCCTGTGTCCCGGGCCCCTGGCGCGCAGCTCCCCGGGCCAAAGACCAGAGTCGCAGCCGCCCCGCCGTTACGCCGCCCTGTCCAGCCCCCCTCTGTGCCCGATCAGGGGAAAACAACGCCACTTGCAAACCATCAGCTGTCAGGGCCGCACCTCGTCCAGAGCGAACGTCTGTTTTTTCCAGAGTACTCCAGCGCCAGTCGCGCCCCACTCGCCAGCAGACACAGCAACATTGATTGTTCACAAGCACAAAAACCTGACCATCCCGACTGAAGCTGATGTCCGCAAGAGACAGCCGCTCCAGACCAGGCTCGCCCTCCTCCTGCCAGCGCCAGCAGGTCTGTTTCTGCCAGCCACCCGCCGCTGTCAGACCGAAAACAGACACCCCGATTTCGCCTTCCTCTACCACCATGTACTGGCCATCAGGACTGGCTGCCATGCCGCACACGCGCAGGCCGCCCGCCGTCGGATACAAGACGCTGTTACCGACGCTCTCCCAGTGTCCCTGAGCATCCAGCTGCCAGTCATGCAGCCGCCCCATGGTGTCAACTATGCACAGGCGGCGGCTGTCGGCACCAAACACCATTCCCCGGGGGTTATAGGCGCCATCGATCCGGCTCACCAGCCGTACTGCGTCCTCTCCATAACGAAAAATGTAGAGATGAACGCCCATGCCGACAGCGTACTGCCAGGCAATACCCACCAGGAAGCGTCCATCCGGACTGCTCGCAAAATACATGAAAGGCGTATGTCCGAAACCAGCCTCATCAATGGCATCACGGCTGAAGCGGTCCGCTTGCCGCCACGCCTGCACCAGAGCATGAAAGAGCCTCCGGTATGACAGACGCTCCAGGACGGCAAGTTCCTGCTGCCCGGCCCGCCGGGTGTCATCAGGCGCACGACTCCCAGACCAGAGCCGCAGACATGAGCTGGCAAAACCTGCCCCCAGAGCCCGCTGCAGCCGCTGCCTGTGATCAACCGGATACATCTGCATAAAACAATGCGCCTGCAGCATCGGATCACTGGCGGCCCTGTGCCACCGGCTGCACACAGCCCGGCACTGAGCCAGGTCCACGGGCCTTAGCTGACGGAAAATCAAGGCCAACAGTGGCTCAGACCAGTCTGCCAGCGACCGGTTGTGCCAACTGGCATCATCTGACGCAATCTTCGCCGATGAAGACGACACAGGGTGCAGGGACAGGAACGAGGACATTCGACCGGAACCCGACACAGGCCCCCCGCCTGCGGCGACAGGGACAAGTGACGCCTTCGGGGAAGTGGGGGATACATGCAAAGTCAGCAACCTCAGGTCAAGGATGAAGTGAGTCAGGGGCGGGTTCGCCCCCTGTGGCACAAGGCTCTCCTTGCTCCCCGGGCTCCGGCAGACCAGCGCGTGCCCCCCCGCTGGCGTCTGGCGCCAGGCGCAGACAACGCAGCTCATTGCCATAGACATCAACACCTGCCTGGAGTCTGGTATCGTTGGAGACGATCACCAGTCGCGTAGCATCCGGTGCGAACCGCAACCAACGGACGCGCACCCCCAGAGTCAGGGACAGTTTGCAAGTGTATGTTCCCCCCGGGCCCGGCCCCCAGACAGTGACCTTGCCCCCTATGCCCACAGAAGCTGCACAATGGTAGCCATCCGGAGAAAAAGCCAGCCTGCACATGCTCATCCTGTCGCTGTCGATCCAGACCGCAGCCAGCCAGTGTCGGGCGGGACCACACACCCATATCTGCACGCCGCGCTGGGTAACGGCAGCAAGATAAAGGCCCGTGACGCTGAACTGCGGCCTGCTGCAGATGGGTGTCAGATCACTCCGGCAGGCGACCGCTGACGCGAACCAGAGAACATCGCGCACATGACAGTTTTCCCGTTTGTTGACAGACAGCACACACAGACGCTCATCACTCTCGCTCAGGCCGTACGGGCACACCAGCTGCCTGCTGTCAGGACTGAAAGCCATGGGAAAACCCGCCATGTCCCTGCGGACAGCACCGCGTGTATAGCGACCGCTCCAACAAACCCAGCCCCCATCCTGTTGCTCCTGTTGCTCCTGTTGCTCCTGTTGCTTTTCCTGCTGTTTTTCCTGTTGCTTTTCCTGTTGCTTTTCCTGTTGCTCCTGTTTCTCCTGTTGCTTTTCCTGCTGTTTTTCCTGCGGCACCTCAGGTCGCTGTCGCTCCCATTCCGGGGCACAAGACCACAGCCGCAACACACCCGGTGCGACCACATGGCGTTCAGTAGCACTGGTCTCCCGATCTGAAGAAAACAAGGCCAACACAAGACCATTGGGAGCCAGAGTCGCCCCTCTGTAGGCTATTTCTATTTTGTCCAGAGCACACCAACGCCAGTCGCGCCCCTCCCGCCGACAGACGCAGGCAAACAGATTGTTGGCAAGCAAAAAGGCCCGACCATCCTGACTGAAACGGATATCCACAGAGTGCGGCGCAGGCCTGTCGGTCTCGCCCTCATTCTGCCAACGCCAACGCCAGCAGGTATATTGCTGCCAGGCTCCCGCCGCTGTCTGACCGCAAACAGACACCCCGACAACGCCCTCCTCCACCACCAGATACTCACCGTCAGGACTGGCTGCCATGGCTCGCACCTCATGGCGCCCCGCCTCCGGCCACAAGGGACCATGACCGACACTCTCCCAGTGACCATCAGCATCAAGCCGCCAGGCATGCAATTGCCCTGTGGCATCGACCAGACGCAGCCTGCGACTGTCGGGGGCAAACATCAGCCCCTGGGGATGGGGATGGGGATGCCAGGCACCCTCGAACTGGGCCACCGGCCGTACGATGCAACCGCCATAGCGCAAAATATGGATACGAACGCCCTGCCCCACCCCCCGTTTCCACGCAACACCCGCAAGGTAATTTCCATCCGGACTGTTCGCCAGATACATGAAAGGTGCGTCCCCGGCACTGGCAAAATCGACAGTGTCACAGCTCAAACGCCCGGCACGCAGCCACGTCTGCGACAAGGCATGGAAGAGGCTCCCGTACGGCAGACTCTCCCGGGCGAGAAGTTCCAGCAGGCCAGCCCTGTGCGCACAGCCGGGTGCACTGCTCTCACACAACAGCTGCAGGTAGTGACGGGAGAGACCGGCATCCAGCGTCCGTTGCAGCTGCTGCCGGTGAGCAACCGGGTACAGCTGCATAAAGCAATGCGCCTGCAGTACCCGATCACTGGCAGCCCTGTGCCACCGGCTGCACACCCGACAACAACGCGCCAGGTCCGCTGGAGCCAGATGGCGGAAAATCAACGCCAACAACGATTCAGACCAGTTTGCCAACTGCTGACCTGGCAAGGCAGTGGTCAGGGCTCCCGTGGACGACACCTGGCTCACGCCTGGCGAGCGCAGTCTGGCATCGGCACGCGCCTCTTCCTCCCCGGCGATCAACGGCAGCGGTGGTCTGGACCCGGCGGAATATGTCAATCGGTCCACGGGACTGCCCCCGGTGCTGTCATGGCTGCCAGCCCAGTAACAGACGCAGCCACTGTGAATACCTCCAGCGCCCCTGTCAGCACTGCCCCTCCTTCTACATCTGCCTGCTTCACATCTGCCTGCTTCACATCTGCCTGCATCACATCTGCCTCTTCGCCACCAGGACGAGTCTCAATGGAGTTCTGGCGTTGGAACACCCGCCACCCCGGAAGGTTCTGACAGTCTTGCCAGACGGCCTGACCCAATGAAAAACGCTCGCAGCCCAGCCCCACCAGTGTTCCGTAGCGCTCCTTCACGTTGTTCTCCTTGTCACAATTTCCACGGCCAAAAAACGCAGATAACCAAAGTCGTAGAGAAAACAGACAAGGCCGCACAGATCAGACGACACAACGCCACAACCAACAGATCCACCTTCCGGGCGAAAACTGTACGCATCGGCCGTTTTTTGTGTAGAATCATCCGGATTTTGTGGGCTGCGTTGGCAACTGAAAAATGCTGCCCGTCCGTAGACAATCCGTAGATAGACTGTGCTGTTTCAGGGAAGAGACCCGTATAACCGTCCCAAGGCGGGCGCCAGGCCGGTTCCCGAACGCGCAACAGTGCCCGTTCTGTCATATCCGCGACCAACAAGGAGTCCTGCCTTGGCTTCAAAAACCAAAGCCGCACAAGCGGAAAAGCTGGTACTGCTGGCCCCCTTTACTGGTCCGGTCGTCCCTATAGAGAAAGTACCAGACCCCGTTTTTTCAGAACGATTGCTCGGCGATGGCGTCGCCATTGATCCTGTTGACAATGTCCTCCTCTCCCCGGCACAGGGGCAGATTGTCCAGCTGTACAAAACAGGACATGCCCTGACCCTGAAAACACCTGAGAACGTAGAAATTCTTATCCACATTGGACTGGATACGGTCGCCCTTGAGGGCAAAGGCTTCAAACCCTTGACAAGCGAAGGTCAGTCCGTCCAGGCAGGACAGCCGCTCATTGAATTCGACATGGACTACCTGGCCTGCCACGCGCGCAGCCTGATCAGTGTGCTGGTGCTGACCCAGTCGGCTGGCATGGAGCTCGTGCACAAGGCGCACGGCCATGTACAGGCAGCCCGGGAAAACTTGCTCACGCTCAGCGGCAAGGGCCGCCCTGTAGTGGCCTCCTCGCTGACCGCAGACGTGTCTGGCAAACCCGATGCCCAGTCCACGGTCACCATTCCCAACCCGATGGGCCTGCACGCGCGTCCGGCTGCCTTGCTGGCCCGTGGTGCGCGCCACTTCCCGTGCCACATCACACTGTCGTGCAATGGCCATGAGGGCCGCGCCGACAGCGTGACGGAAATCATGAAACTCAACACCCGCCTTGGAGACCAACTCACCATCAAGGCGTGGGGCATGGAGGCAGAAGAAGCCGTTGAAGATCTGGTCACATCCATAGGAGGCGGCCTGGGTGACGAGGTGGTCGCCTCCAGTGGCGGCAGCCAGACTGCCATGGATGCCGAACCACCTCTTCTGGAGCCGCCCAACAAAAAAAAGGGGCAGCTGCAGGGTGTGACAGCGTCTCCCGGGCTCGCTATCGGCCACCTGGTGCATATAAGTAGCCCCGATGCTGTGCTGGAGCCCCACCAGAACAGCGATCCACAGTATGAACAGGCACAGTTGACCAACGCCATCGCCCAGGCGCGCAGCGAGCTCAATACCCTGATTCGACGCCTGGTGCGCCAGGAACGCCAGGATCAAGCTGGCATTTTCAATGCGCACCAGGAAATTCTGGGCGACCCGGCCATTGCCCTGGTGGCCGAAAAGCTGATACAGGAAGGCAACTGCGCCGCAGCAGCCTGGCGTACCGCCACAGACAATGAAGTCCAGGCGTTGCAAGGATTGAACAATGCAGTGCTGGCCCAGCGCGCCTCGGACATCCGGGATGTAGGCAACAGGGTTCTGACAGCATTGACCGGCACCTCGGCAGGCACCGACCACTGGCCGGACAAGGCCATCCCTGTCTATGACGACCTGACGCCTTCCGACCTTCTGGGTCTGGACCTGGACAAGGTGGTCGGCCTCTGTTCCCTGGCGGGCGGCTCCAGTTCACACGCTGCGATCATCGCCCGTTCCATGAAACTCCCGTACCTTGCCGGCATGGACGCGCGCATCAGAAAGCTTCCCGAAGGCAGCGAGCATCCGGTGATTCTTGATGCCGACAAGGGCATTCTCCTGACGCAACCGGACACCCGGGAGCTGCGACGCTGTGAGCTGCAAAGGCGTCAGGCAGAAGCCAGTTTCCAGGCAGCACTCAAAGAGGCCGACAAGCCAGCCATTACCATGGATGGCGTCCGGGTGGAGGTGGCCGCCAACATTGGCAGCCTGACGGATGCCGTCAAAGCCGTCGAACTGGGCGCTGAAGGCGTAGGCCTGCTACGCACCGAATTCCTCTACCTGGGACGCCCCAATGCCCCTTCGGAAGATGAACAAACCGCACTCTACAGCGACATTCTCAAAGCCATGGGGCCGAAGCGCCCGGTCGTGATACGCACCCTGGACGTCGGTGGAGACAAGCCTTTGCCCTACCTGATGCTGCCAGCCGAGGCCAACCCTTTTCTGGGCGAGCGCGGCATTCGCGTCAGCATGCACTATCCTGCCCTGCTACGCACCCAGGTGCGCGCGCTGTTGCGCAGTGCCAAACACGGTAAACTGCGCATCATGTTGCCCATGGTGACAGACACGGAAGAGTTGACCCTGGTGCGCGAGCTGGTGAACGACGAGGCCCGGAAGCTGAAGACGCAGGTGGAAGTCGGGGTGATGATTGAAGTTCCCTCCGCCGCCATCATGGCACGGGAGCTGGCCCAGAAGGCCGATTTTTTCTCTCTGGGCACCAATGACCTGACCCAGTACACCCTGGCTATTGACCGTGGACACCCGCGCCTGGCGGGCAGGGCTGACGGGCTGCATCCGGCCGTTTTACGCATGATCCGTATGACCGTTGAAGGCAGCATGGCTGCTGACAGCTGCTGGACGGGGGTGTGCGGCGGTCTGGCCAGTGATACCCGGGCCACGGCCTTGCTGCTGGGGTTGGGCGTGAAGAAAATATCTGCCGATTTACGCTCACTGCCCCTGGTGAAAGCCCATATACGCAAGCTGAACATGAACACCTGCCGTAGTCTTGCCGAGCAAGCATTGGAAATGGAAACGCCAACACAGGTACGCGCACTTCTGGCAGAAGAGAAGTCACTGTTACCAGCCTGAGGAGCATGCCTGTCATGTCATTTTTTTCCAACCTGTTCTCTGGATTGCAAAAGATAGGGAAGGCCCTGATGCTGCCTGTGTCGGTACTGCCGGCGGCGGGTATTCTTCTGGGGGTGGGCTCGGCGAGCCTGCCATGGATCCCCCCCCTGGCCAGCAGCTTCATGAGCCTGGCCGGGGGTGCTGTATTTGCCAACCTGCCCATAATTTTCGCCATAGGTGTGGCCCTGGGCTTCTCCAGAAATGATGGTGTCGCAGCGCTGGCCGCTGTTGTGGGTTTTGTGGTCATGACCGCCAGCATGGGAGCCATGGCTGACGCGCTGGATCTGGAAACCAGCCTTGTGATGGGCATGGAGTCCATCAACACCGGCGTGGTGGGTGGCATCCTGGCCGGCGGCATGGCCAGCTGGCTGTTCAACCGCTATTACCGTATTGAACTGCCGGTCTGGCTCGGCTTTTTCTCTGGCAAACGCTTCGTTCCTATCTGTACGGCCTTTGCCTCCATTTTTCTCGGCATGCTGCTGGTTCTGATATGGTCCCCTGTTGACCAGGCCATAAACAGCTTCTCGCGCTGGGCCGCCACGGGCAATCCTGCGCTAGCCTTTTCCCTCTACGGCCTTGTGGAACGCACGCTGATTCCTTTCGGCCTCCACCACATATGGAATGTGCCCTTTTTCTTCGAGGTAGGGCAGTACATTGACCCTGAGACCGGGAAACAGTTTACCGGGGAAATTGCACGCTATGTGGCCGGCGACCCCACCGCCGGGAATATGGCTGGGGGTTACCTGTTCAAGATGTTTGGCCTTCCTGCTGCCGCCATCGCCATCTGGCACAGTGCCAGAAAGGAGAATCGGCAGCGCACGGGTGCCATCATGTTGTCAGCAGCACTGACGTCGTTCCTGACCGGCATAACGGAACCTATTGAGTTTGCGTTCATGTTTGTCGCGCCGGTGCTCTATGTTGTCCATGCCTTTCTGGTGGGAACGGCCTACTATGCCTGCATCGTGCTCGGCATCAAGCACGGCATGACCTTCTCGCACGGCTTCATCGACTTTACACTGCTTTACGGACACTCCACGCGCGGCTGGGGCGTGGTGGCACTGGGGCTGGTTTACGCGCTTGTCTACTACGGACTGTTTCGTGCGATCATCGCCGCCCTTGACCTGAAAACGCCGGGGCGTGAACTCCAGGACAGCACGGAAGAGACGGCCGGCCCGGAATCGGACAGCATGGGGGCGCAGCTGGTGACCGCTTTTGGTGGCGCCAACAACATCCAGAGTCTGGATGCCTGCATTACACGTCTGCGGGTGGGTGTTTCCAATCCGGAACTGGCCGATGAGAAACGTCTGAAGCAACTGGGAGCCAGCGGCGTTGTCAGGGTAAGCAACAGCATTCAGGCGGTATTCGGCACAAGGTCCGACAACCTGAAGACAGATATGGAAGCCTGGCTCAACAGCGGCAGGCGAGGTCCGACGGCGGCGCCCATAGTTTCCGCCGTTGCTGCCACCTCCGACTCAGGAAAAAGTCACTTCACCCTGGCGACCAGCGATATCAACGAAGTTCTCCGGCTGTTGGGCGGCAAGGACAATATCAAAAAAACAAGCGCCTGCGCCCGTACCCGTATCCGTGTTGAACTGAAAAAGGCCTGCACCATGGACAAGCGTGCCTTCGCCCGTGTTGGCATACAGGAAGTCGCCGATTGCGGTTCTGGCATTGTTCACCTGCTGGTCTCGGAGGACCAGCTGCAAGGCTGGACGCATGCGCTGGAAGCCTTCCGGGTCTGACCAGATAGCCCGTCGCCTTCGGACGGGCGTTGAGCGAAGATGCCGGTCCCGCTGAGCAGCTTTGCCGGATGCGGACCGCCGAGGGCAGCGCCGGAGGAAAGGTTCTCAGAGAAAACGGGGCGGCTGTGGCCAGCGCCCCCCCATAACGACCGGTAACCAAGGGGTAAAGCAAGCCGGGGGACGGCACGCGTATAAGCGTATAAGCGTATAAGCGTATAAGCGTATAAGCGTATAAGCGTATAAGCGTATAAAGAGTGGCAGGGCCAAGAGAGCGCAGCAATGCGGGATGGCTTTTCTTTTGTGAGAGCACGTCAGAATTCTTTGACGCGCACGCCAGCCACCCCTGGCCGGGTCCGGGCATAGCCCCACGCCTTGACAGGCTTGTGCAGAGCGCAGGAATGGCAGCGTCGAGACTGCCGTCCCGCGCCAGGCTGCGCTGCACCCGGGTACGGCTCCCGAACCGGTGCCGGGCCGCACCCTTTGCTCAAACGACTTTTTTCTTTTGTGGAACATGCATGTTTTCAGCCATTATTTCTGACCTTGACGGCACCCTGCTCAATGACCGGCACCGTATTTCCGCTCGCACCGCTACACTGTTACACCACTTTCGTCAGCAAGGCACAGAGCTGGTGCTGGCGACAGGCCGCCATGCCATGGATGTTGAACAGATCCTGACGGCGGCGGGACTCTCGGCCTGGCGCCTGACCTGCAATGGCGCCCGTGTCCAGACACCGGACGGACACCTGATGCTCAGCCGGAATCTGCCGGATACGCTGATGACTACGCTCACGCAACGTCTGCTGGACGAGCCGCAACTGTCGGTTCATCTGTATACCGACCACTGCTGGTACTACAGCAGTCAGACAGGCGGGCAGGACAGCTTTGCAGAAGACATGCTGCTGCCCCGCTGCCGGTTTGATCGCAACAGCCTGCCGTCTGATCCGGTGATCAAGCTGTTCTGCTGTTGTCAGGACACGGCTTTGCTGGCGTCGCTGCAAACACAGCTGACCCGGGAATTCGGCCGCCAGCTGAGTGTGACCTGCTCTTTTCCCTGGTGCATGGAAATCATGGCTGTGGGTGTTTCCAAAGGCTGGGCGCTGAGCTACCTTGCCAGGCAGCGCGGCTGGCAGCTTGATGACTGTGTCGCCTTCGGCGATGGCATGAACGACCTTGAGATGCTGCAGGCAGTTGGCAGGAGCGTGCTGGTCGCCAATGCAGACGCTCGCCTGGGCACCGGGTTGCCCCGGGCCGAGCACACCTGTTCCAACGTCGATCAGGGCGTTGCCGTCTGGCTGGAACGCCAGCTGGCATCTTCCCTGCCGACAGAGCCAATGGAATACCGAGCCTCATGACTACACTCCCCCCTTACCCCAGCCTGCCCGGCTTGCAGCAAAGCTTCCGGGCGCTGGAGCACAGCCCCATGAGCGACCTGTTCGAGAAAGAGCCGGACCGCTGCCGGCAGATGAGCCTGCAGGCGGCAGGCCTGACCCTGGATTACTCGCGGCACCGCATTACGGCTTCTGTGCTGGAACAGCTTGTGCAGCTGTCGGAAGATGCCCATCTGGGGCCCTGTCGCCAGGCGCTGCTGCAGGGTGACCCTATCAATCAGTCGGAGGACCGGGCCGTACTGCATACGGCACTGCGTCATCCTGGTGATCCTGATATCCAGGTGGCGGGACAGGCGGTCATGCCAGCCATACGGCAGTGCTTGTCCACTATGGAGAAGCTGTGCGACCAGATACATAGCGGTCAGTGGGTCGGCTGGACCGGCAAACCGATCAAACACCTGATCAACATCGGTATAGGCGGCTCATTTCTCGGCATCAGAACTGTACTGGAAGCACTCGCCCCCTGGCAGCGTCCCGGGCTGCAGGCGCATTATATTGTCAACGTGGATCCGACCGATCTGGCCAATACCCTGGCGGCGATTGACCCGGAGTGCAGCCTGTTCATCATCTGCTCAAAATCCTTTGCCACGCTGGAAACCCGGCTGAACGCCGAAGCCGTGCGGGACTGGATGCGGCAACAGGGGATGCCGGAAGAAGCCCGCAAGCGCCATTTTGTAGCCATTTCCAGCAATCGGGAGCAGGCTGTCCGTTTTGGTGTAGATGCCGACAATGTGCTGCCGCTCTGGGACTGGGTCGGCGGGCGTTACTCCCTGTGGTCGGCTATAGGGCTCCTTATTCCGCTGATGACCGGGATGGATGTGTTCCGCCGCCTGCAGGCCGGTGCTTTTGCCATGGATGAACACTTCCGCACCGCAGAGCCTGCGGCCAACATGCCGGTCATCATGGCGGTTCTGGGCATCTGGTACAGCAATTTTTTTGGAGCCCAGAGTCAGGCTGTTCTTCCCTACGCCAGTCAGCTGTCCAGCTTTCCCTCCCACTTGCAACAGCTGGATATGGAAAGCAACGGCAAGCGCACGACCAACACAGGGCATGCCGTTGAATGGGAGACCGGCCCTGTGATCTGGGGAGGCGTGGGCACCAACGGGCAGCATGCCTATCACCAGCTTCTGCATCAGGGCACCCGCCTGATTCCGGTAGACATCATTGCAACCCTGGACAACACCAGCGGGCCCGGCTTGCACCGGGACTGGCTGTTCGCCCATGCTCTGGCACAGGCGCAGGCCCTGGCCTTCGGTTGCCCGGAGTCGGAGGTGCGCGCCCGGATGGCGGCGCAGGGATACGAACAGGGTGTCATTGACTGCCTGGCTCCCCAGAAGGCCATTCCCGGGAACCGGCCGGTTTCACTGCTGGTCATGGACAAGCTGGAACCGGAGACACTGGGCGCTTTGATCGCGCTCTACGAACACAAGGTATTTGTGCAAGGTGTTATCTGGCAGATCAACAGCTTTGATCAGTTTGGTGTTGAGTTGGGCAAGGTTCTGGGTGACAGCATTTTCGAACACTTGACCGGCACCCAGACGCCACCAGAACCCGATCTGCCACCCGGTCTGTCCCCGTGGATTGAACGTTACCGGGCCTTTCACAAGCGCTGCGTCTGATTTTTTCCTCCGGATACTCTGGATCATGACCACCATGACATTTTTGAAAATGCGTGACCTGCAGCTGGCAGGACAATCTGTTCTTCTGCGTGAAGACCTGAACGTTCCGGTGCGGGACGGGCGGGTGACCTCCGATGCCCGTCTGACAGCGGCACTGCCCGGCATCAGACAGGCACTGGCAGCCGGTGCCCGCCTGATGGTGCTGTCGCATCTGGGTCGCCCGACGGAAGGCGTGTTTGATGAACAGTTTTCTCTCAAACCTGTGGCAGAGCGACTGGAGCAGCTACTGGGACAGCCGGTGCCACTCATCCGCGACTGGCTGGACCGGCCGGTTGAGGTCAAGCCCGGCGAACTGGTTCTGCTCGAAAACGTACGTTTTCTTGCCGGGGAAAAGAAGAATGATGAGAGCCTGTCAAAGCGCATGGCGGCACTGTGTGACATCTATGTGATGGACGCCTTTGGCACGGCACACCGCGCCCAGTCTTCGACCTGCGGCCTGGGACAGTTTGCGCCCCGGGCCTGCGCTGGCCCCCTGCTGGAGCAGGAAATCATGGCGCTGACGCGGGTCATGACCCAGCCCCAAAAACCACTGGTGGCCATAGTGGGCGGCGCCAAGGTCTCTGGCAAGCTGCCGGTACTGGACGCCTTGTCGCAACAATGCGACCACCTGATTGTCGGGGGCGGCATCGCCAATACTTTTCTGGCGGCTGCCGGTTACAGCATCGGGAAATCCTTGTATGAGGAAGCCCTGGTGCCCCAGGCGCGGGACCTGATGGAGCGGGTACAAATACCTCTGCCGGTCGATGTCGTGACCGGCAAGACATTCGACGCCGCCGCCAGCGGTCAAATCAAGGCTGTGACAGACATTGCCACCGATGACCTGATCATGGACGTCGGCCCTGAAACAGCCCGGCAGTTTGCGACGCTGCTACAGACGGCGGGCACTATCCTGTGGAACGGGCCGGTCGGCGTGTTTGAATTTGAAGCCTTCAGCAGTGGTACTCAGGCACTGGCGCAGGCTGTAGCCCAGTCAAGTGCCTTTTCGCTGGCCGGGGGGGGGGACACCCTTGCTGCCATAGACACCTATGGCATAGCCGACCAGATCTCCTACATTTCTACAGGCGGCGGCGCCTTTCTCGAATACATGGAAGGAAAAACGCTGCCCGCGCTGGCTATGCTCGAAGAGCGCGCCCGCCGCACATCCTGATAGCTGCCAGCCTCACGAGCGGTCAACGCCAGAGCAGTCTCTGGCGCTGACCGCAGCCCGGGCTCCTGTTTTTTACGGCACCTGCGGCTCTCTCCCGACCGCGCTGCAACAATGAACCGGCTGCAAACCAGCCCCCGCCCCCGGCTGTACGAAACCGCAACGGCAGTGCAGTGCCACGTAAAAAACCCATGCCAGCCCTGAAGAGGCACAAGATCGTTCGAGTCTGCCTTTACAAATAGACGACAACAGTAAAACTGAATATCCAGTGATAACCAGACCCGACTGCCTATGACGATTGCTTGGCTTCCCTGGGCTTTACTGGCAGCGGCCACCGCTTGCGCCCTGATCAAACGGCAAGTGGGCCTGTGGCTGGCCTTGAGCGCATTAGTGATGGGTGTCGCCACAGGAGTGGTTGCCGCCCTCTACGCCTTCGGCCTTGTCCTTCTGGCGGGTTTGCTCCACCTCACGGACCGGTTGCCACAAGGAGGAAGGGTCTGGGTGCATATCGCCACCAGCCTGTTTGTGCTGACCTCGGCATTGCACCTGATACCCGGCACCGAGTCTGTGATAGTCGTCGCAGACTATCAGAAGTCGCCGGACAGCGGGCTCTACACGCTGGGCTTGAGCTTTGACAAAACGATTGCCCCGCTGGCGTTGCTGATACTGCTGCCGGACATGGTTTGCGCCAGGCGGGTTCCGGTCAACATTGTGGCCCAGGCTTTTGTGACGGCAGGCGGCACTCTGGCCCTGTTGTCGCTCAGCTGGGGCATGGGCTACATCCGGCCGGCACTGGCCGTACCTGCATGGACATGGCTTTTCATTGTCAAGATGCTCTGCTTTACCACCTTTGCGGAGGAGGTGATTTTTCGCGGTTATCTGCAAAACCTGATGGTCAAAAAATGGGGGGCTGCCAGGGGCGTGACGGCCGCCGCCTTGCTGTTTGGTGTCGCACATTTCGGTGGCGGCGTCCCCTATGTGATGCTGGCCAGCCTGGCGGGTCTTGTCTATGGTCTGGCTTATCACCTCAGTGGCAGATTGTGGGTAGCCATTGCCAGCCACACAGCATTGAACACCGCACATTTCGTGTTTTTTACCCTTCCCTGACAGGGAAAATAAAACAAAACAGTGGCCTGATATTTCGACGTCCCGTTCGGCACAAACTAATAAACGACTTCGAGTGTATTTTCTGTTTGCATCCGTCAACAATGCCCCCGCAGCTTTGAAACAACGGCTGCCGGGCACAAATCAGATGTGTTGTCACTGCACTACGACTCAACGTTTTTCAAGGGCATGGACGTGCAACCCCCACAGAAATGCCAAGCCCTCGTTTCTTTTTCAGCTATCCATCGACTTTTACCTGGCACCGCCAACAGCGCAGGAGTCAACCGCAACGCTTCGGCATGATTTTTAGCCAGTGGTTCATCCTCCTGCTCCTGCTCCTGCTCCTGCTCCCGCTCCTGCTCCTGGGCGATAGCGTTACGCAGTTCGCAGACCGGCACCAACGCGCGAGCGGAAGCAATCCCTTTGTTTCTGTCCTGTTGCTGCGATCACCAGCTGTGCCGGGCGTTTCCTGTAAGCACGAGCCCCAGGCGGAAAATGGTCTATGAAAGACAGGGGGACACAGACCAGCGGTATAGGCCCGCACATAAATTCGATCAGGCATGGACTTTCGCCCCGGTGCGGCTAGAGTCTTTCAGGATTTGGTCCCCGGTGGTATGGTGTCTCGCTGTTCCCGGACCCCGGCCCCTTAAACGGAAAATACGCTTATGTCTCGCACACTTCCCAGTCAGATTACCCCAGGCGTCCTCCACGGCGATCAGGTCCAGGCGCTCTTTGCGGCCGCCAGGACCGGCGGCTTCGCTCTCCCCGCCGTCAATGTGGTGGGCACAGACTCCATCAACGCCGTGCTGGAAGCCGCCGCGCGCGTCAAATCGCCGGTGATCATCCAGTTTTCCCAAGGTGGGGCCAGTTATTTTTCAGGAAAAGGACTGAAAACAAATCAGCCTGCCGGTGCAACGGGCGCCATCGCCGGTGCACACTATGTCCACAGTCTGGCGCAGGAGTACGGGGTTCCCGTTATTCTTCACACCGATCATGCTGCACGCAAACTGCTCCCCTGGGTCGATGCGCTGCTGGACGCCGGCGAGGCCTTTTATGCCGCGCACAACAAGCCGCTCTTTTCTTCTCATATGATTGACCTGTCTGAGGAACCCCTGGAGCAAAACCTGTCAACCTGCGCCCAGTATCTCGAACGCATGAAGCAGCTGGGTATGACGCTGGAAATTGAACTCGGCTGCACCGGGGGCGAGGAAGACGGCGTCGACAACACCAGCATGGACAATGCCCTGCTCTACACCCAGCCGGAAGATGTGGCCCGTGCTTATGAGGTGCTGCATCCCATCAGTGACCGCTTTACCATCGCCGCCTCTTTCGGCAATGTCCATGGCGTCTACAGCCCGGGTAATGTGCGTCTGACGCCCAAAATTCTCGACAACTCCCAGAAATACTGCTCAGACAAGTTCGGGCTGCCAGCCAAATCCCTGGACTTCGTTTTCCATGGTGGCTCCGGCTCCGCCCTGGAAGATATTCGCGAAGCCATCGGCTACGGCGTGGTCAAAATGAACATAGACACAGACACCCAGTGGGCCACCTGGTCTGGCGTCCTCGACTACTACCGCCAGCACGAAGCCTGGTTGCAGAGCCAGCTGGGCAACCCGGATGGCGCCGACAAGCCCAATAAAAAGTTCTACGACCCGCGCGCCTGGCTGCGTGCCGGACAAACGGCCATGGTTGCCCGTCTTGAGCAGGCACACCAGGACCTCAACAGCGTCAATCTGCTGTAATTGTCGCTACATTTTTGTTGCCATACAGTTCGCCCCTCCCTCCGCACAACCGGCGGGCAGTGGCTCTGCCCGCCGGCTGTGGATGGCGTGAGCGCGCCTTGCGCAGCCTGCCTTGAACGGGGCTCCGTACAGCATAATGGCGCGCCTCCCCCGCAGGTGTCGCCAGGGATGAATTCGACCCTGCGGGCAGGTACAATAGCCCGCCGTTACAGGGGGCTGTGCGTACCCGCTGAATGAACTCACTGCCCATCGGGGTGTCAGACTTCAGGTAGATGCAACAACAGACAACACAGCAGCGCCGCCAGCAAGCAATGACAAAATCACCACAAACCGTCTCAGCAGCCCACCCGGCTCCTGCGACCGGATGTTCTGTGCGTTTTGCATGCCACCTGCATCCTGGCACCGCCCTCCAGAATCAGGGCCGCTGCTGTCAACAGAGCTCCTGATCGATGAAAGAATTCGCCTCCCCCCGGACAAACACTGAACTGACAGACGCCAAACTGAGTCCCACCCTGGCGCTGGCCTGTCAGCTGATAGCCCGCCCTTCCGTCACACCAGAAGACAAAGGCTGCCAGCCCTTGATAGCCGAGCGGCTGTCCCGCCTCGGGTTTCAGGCCGAGCCCATGCCCTTCGAGGACGCCCAGGGCGCTGTGGACAACCTCTGGCTGCGGCTTGGCACACAAGCCCCCTTGTTCGTGTTTGCCGGACACACAGACGTGGTGCCTGCCGGCCCGCTGGAACAGTGGACCTTCCCCCCCTTTGAGCCCCGCATACACCAGGGCTATCTGTACGGGCGCGGTGCCGCCGACATGAAAGGTGCCGTCGCCGCCATGGTCACGGCCGTGGAGCGCTACCTGAGCCAGCACCCCGACCACCCGGGATCCATCGCTTTGCTGCTCACCAGTGATGAAGAAGGTCCCGCCACCTGCGGAACCGCCCGGGTCATCGAAGCCTTGCAACAAAGAGGCGAGTCCATTGACTGGTGCCTGGTGGGAGAGCCTTCCAGCGAACAACAGCTGGGTGACCAGATCAGAAACGGACGGCGCGGCTCTTTGAGTGCCACTATTACTGTCGAAGGCATCCAGGGGCATGTTGCCTATCCGCATCTGGCATCCAACCCCATCCACGCCGCCGCACCGGCGCTGGCAGAACTGGCCAGCACCTGCTGGGACCAGGGCAATGCCTTCTTCCCGCCTACCAGCTTTCAGATCTCCAGCATCCAGGCCGGCACGGGGGCCCGCAATCTGATTCCCGGCGCCCTGCTGATAGAGTGCAACTTCCGTTTTTCTACCGAGCAGACACCCGCCGCCCTGCGTCAACGTCTGGAACGGCTTCTTGAAAACCACCGCCTGAACGCCAGGGTAGAATGGATCGAGCCAGTCGGCATGCCCTTCCTGACTGAATCCGGTACCTTGCTGGATGCAGCACGGGCCGCTGTGCATCAGGTCAATGGCTTGCACCCCCGGCTGTCAACAGCCGGAGGCACATCAGACGGCCGGTTTATTGCCCCGACCGGTGCCCAGGTACTGGAACTGGGAACCGATCACCAGACCATCCACCAGGTCAACGAGCGGGTCCGGGCTGCGGACCTGGACCAATTGTCTGCCATCTACGAGAACATCCTCCAGAGACTGGGGACCCACAACAGCTCCACAGCGTCGAGGTCCTCCTGAATCGCCCTCTGGTGCCAATACTATGGATCAATCCATGCCGATAAAAGCACACCTGCTCCACATGCTGCGCAAACTGCTGTTCGTCTGGGTACAAACCCGGGTACAGGGCAGCCTGCCCCGCCCACCTGAGGCAGACAAGACAGTTTCTTTCGCCTATGTTCTGCGCGACCGCTCGCTGTCCGATCTTCTGGTACTCGACAACGAGTGCCTTCAGACCGGACTGCCCCGTCCGATACCGCACCAGCAGAGCGCCCAGCCTGCGGGCTCCCAGGGCCTGTGCTGTTTTCTCAACAGCCCCGCCGACAAACAAAGCGCGCGCAGGAATCTCTACAGCGCACCACAACTGATCCGCTTGCTGCACCAGCTGCAGGACAACCCCGACACTGATATTCATATTATTCCTGTCTCCATCTTCTGGGGGCGGCGCCCTGACAAGGAAAAATCCGCACTCAAGCTGTTGTTTTCCTGGAACTACACGGTGGGCCACAGATTCAGAAAAATGCTGGCCGTATTTTTCCATGGTCGTCAAACCATGGTGCACTTCAACACCGCAGTGTCACTGCGCCGCCTCATGGAAGAAGGACTGGGAGAAGAGCGCACCCTGCGCAAACTGCACCGTATCCTGCGCGTACACTTCCGCCAGCTGCACGTGGCTGTCAATGGACCAGACTTGTCGCACAGACGCACCCTGGTCAAAAATCTGCTGCGCTCAAAAAGTGTGGCCCAGGCCGTGCAGCACGCCGCCAGGCACAGCAATATGTCGCAGCAGAAGGCCGAGCTGCAGGCGCGCAACTATGCGCAAGAGATTGTCTCCGACTATTCTCACCCGCTGGTCAGTTTCGGCAACATCGTCCTGACCTGGTTCTGGAATAAAATCTACAAGGGCGTGGATGTCTACAACGCCGCCTCGCTCAACAAGCTGGCCAAGAGCCACAGCCTTGTCTACCTGCCCTGCCACCGCAGTCACATCGACTATATGCTTTTGTCATGGGTTCTCTACCATCAGGGGCTGCAGATTCCGCACATCGCCGCCGGCATCAACCTCAACATGCCGATAGCCGGCTCCATCATGCGCAAAGGGGGTGCCTTCTTTATCCGGCGCAGCTTCCGTGGCAACCAGCTGTACACGACAGTTTTCAACGAATATCTGCATACGCTTTTCACCCGCGGCTTTCCTGTCGAATTTTTTATTGAAGGCGGACGCTCGCGTACAGGACGCACCCTTGAACCCAAAACCGGCATGCTGTCCATCATGCTGCGCAGCTATCTGCGCGATCACCACCGCCCGCTGGCCCTGATTCCCGTGTACATCAGCTACGAGAAAATTCTGGAGTCGGCCTCCTACCTGAACGAGTTGCGGGGGCAAAAGAAAAAGAAAGAGACCCTGCTGGATATCGCCCGCAATTTCATGGCCCTCAAAGAGAACTTTGGTCGGGCCCGGGTCAACTTTGGCGAGCCTCTGCTACTGACAGAGTTTCTTAACCAGAAGCAGCCCGACTGGCAGAATCAGGATTACGAGCCCCAGGGCTTCCGGCCGCCCTGGCTGCGGGATGTGACCGCTGCGCTGGGCACCCGGCTCGCCGGTCAGATCAATGCCGCAGCCGTCATCAACCCGGTCAATCTGGTCGCCACTGTGCTGCTGCATACACCGCGCCAGGCCCTCGGAGAAG
This sequence comes from Kistimonas sp. bin40, assembly GCA_002238585.1. GTDB lineage: Bacteria > Pseudomonadota > Gammaproteobacteria > Pseudomonadales > Endozoicomonadaceae > Sansalvadorimonas. The sequence continues at coordinate 61,456 of MPMQ01000011.1, forward strand.
AACAGCTGATCAAACTGCTGGAGACCCTGAGCCAACTCCTCCTTCAGGTGTCTTACAGTCCTTACACCTGCTGTCCCGAAACAGATGGCCGCACACTGCTGGCCCATGTGGAAGAGCTGGCTCTGGTGGAAAGGCACAACGATGGTCTGGGCACCATCATTCGCCTCAGCGAACGCAATGCTGTTCTCCTGACCTACTACCGCAACAACATCCTGCATCTTCTGGCACTCCCCTCGTTCATTTGCCTGCTATTGGAACGGCATCGGCATCTGGCGCGTGACGAGGTGATCAGGCGCTACCGCATGTGTTACCCCTATCTTCAATCAGAACTTTTCATGAACCAGGAGACGGACGCGCTGGACGCCATCACGCAACAGTGGCTTGATGCCCTGCAGCAGGCCGGATTACTGGAGAAGGCCGGGGACACGGGGCTGCGCTGCCCGGATTCTGGCAGTCCCGAATTTGTCACCCTGACCACCTTGTCCCGCATTATTCAGCAACCGCTGGAACGTTTTCTGGTCGTCATCAGCCTTCTGCTGCGCAATGGTCCGGCCGCAGTCGGCAGTGGTGAACTGGAAAGACAAAGCCGAAAACTGGCTCAACGACTGGCCATTCTGCACGGCGTCAATGCCCCGGAATTCTTCGACAGAACGCTGTTCCGCAATCTGGTATCAACCCTGGAACAGCAGGGGGTTGTGTGCACCGACGCCAAGGGCAAGCTGGTCTTTGATGAACAACTGGCAGTGATAGCCAAAGACTACGCCAGCCTTCTGCCCAGCGAAATCCAGCACAGTATCAGCCAGGTCACCCAGCTGCCAGAGGCCAACCTCACTTGAAAACTGGCTTGAAAACCGGTTTGCGAACTGGATGAAAAGCTGGTCCGAAGACCGGCCTGAAACTGGCCTGAAACTGGCCTGAGGACTGGCATAAGGACTGGCATAAGGACTGGCATAAGGACCAGTCTGCAAACTGGCTTGAGAACCGGTTTGCAATCCGGTTTGCGAACGGGATGAAAAACTGGTCCGAAGATCGGCCTGAAACTGGCCTGAGGACTGGCATAAGGACCAGTCTGCAAACTGGCTTGAGAACCGGTTTGCAATCCGGTTTGCGAACTGGATGAAAAGCTGGCCCGAAGACCGACCTGAAACTGGCCTGAGGACTGGCCTGAAGCACAGGACGAGCCCCCCGCATCCGCCAGAGGGACCAGCCTGCCTGCAACCCGGGAACCAGGACGGGCCCTGAATCGCCTGACGCCAATCCAGGACCCAGGGACTCAGTCAGCCCAGGCCAGGCTCTTGTTGACCACCTCGAACAGGTCGCGGGACAACTCCTTCCCCTGGAGACGCTCAAGCGTCGCGCGCATCAACTGCTGGCGTTCCTTGTCGTAACGCTTCCAGAACGTCAAGGGCGTCACCAACCGAGCCGCCAGCTGAGGATTGAAGGCGTCAGCACGCACCACTTCTCGCTCCAGCAGCGCATAGCCCGCCCCGGAGCGATCATGGAACTGAACCAGGTTGCCGTCACAGAAGGCTGCAATCAGCGCCCGCATCTTGTTGGGGTTTTTACCATCAAAAGCCGGATGCGCCATCAGCGCCTCTACCCGCGCCAGGGTGCCGGAACGCGGACAACTCGCCTGGGAACTGAACCACAGATCCATCACATTGGTGTCGTCTTTCCAGCGGGCAGCGAAGTCGGCCAGCACCTCTTGTGTCGCTGACACACCGCTGTCATGTTGCGCATGGAGCAGCACCCGCAGGGCCGCCAGACTATCCGTCATGTTGGTCGCATCTGTGTACTGTTGTCGGGCCAGATCCACAGCCAGAGGCTCATCCAGCGCCGCCAGAAAAGACAGGCAGGTGTTCTTGAGGCTGCGCTCCCCCATGGCGACAGCATCCAGACTCCACTCCCTGCCCGACAGCCGGCGAACATGATTGAGCAAAGGCTCTTTCAGCGCCTGCGCCAACTGCTGGCGCACAAACTTGCGTGCCTCGTGAATATTGTCCACATCCACTTCGTCCATCAATTCCGCCAGCCAGGCTTCGGACGGCAGCTGGAAAATTTCAGCCACCAGTGCCGGATCAGCCCCGGCAGGCGCCTCGAGCAAACTGCCCCAGGCCTGCACAAGACGCGCATCCATATCCAGCCCCTTGCCTTGCTGCAGACGCTCGACCAGTTCCAGGATAAGGTCTGCTGCCAGCTGCTGGCTGCTGTCCCAGCGGATAAAGCCGTCTTCATCATGACGCATCAGCAACATCAGATCGTCGCGGCTGTAGTCATACTCCAGACGAACAGGTGCCGAGAAATCGCGCAGCAGGGAAGGCACGGGTTTGCCCGTCAAGCCTGTAAAGACAAAGGTCTGCTCCGGCTCCTTGAGGTCCAGCACACGGGTGGTCGCACCCTCTGGTGTCACAGGAAGAGCGCCGCCCCGGGCGTCCAGCAGTCCCATGGCCACCGGAATATGGAAAGGCCTGGGATCCGACTGTCCGGACCGGCGTGGACAGCTCTGCCTGAGCGTCAGGCTGTAGTCCCCGCTCTCACTGTCGTAGCTGTCGGTAACACTGATCACGGGCGTGCCCGCCTGGCAATACCAGAGCCGGAACTGCCCCAGATCCACCTGGTTGGCATCTTCCATCGCCCGGACGAATTCTTCTGTCGTCACGGCCTGACCATCGTGGCGCTCAAAATACAGGTCGGTTCCCTTGCGGAAGCCTTCCCGCCCCACAATGTTGTGAATCATGCGCACGACTTCCGCGCCTTTCTCATAAACAGTCGTCGTGTAGAAATTGCTGATCTCAATAAAATTGTCCGGACGGACAGGATGCGCCATAGGCCCGGCATCCTCGGCAAACTGGCGGGTCCGCAGCAGGTTGACATCTTCTACCCGTTTGACGGTCGCCGAGTTCATGTCGGCTGAGAACATGGCATCGCGGAAGACCGTCAAGCCTTCTTTCAGACTGAGCTGGAACCAGTCCCGGCAGGTCACCCGGTTACCCGACCAGTTATGAAAATACTCATGAGCCACTATGGCCTCGATCACCTGGAAGCGGGCATCGGTGGCTGTATCCGGACGCGCCAGCACACAGGATGAATTGAAGATATTCAGACCCTTGTTCTCCATGGCCCCCATGTTGAAGTCATCCACGGCCACGATCATGAAGACATCCAGATCATATTCACGTCCGTAGACTTCTTCATCCCAGCGCATGGCCTTTTTCAGGGAGCGCATGGCGTGATCACACTTGGTACTGTTGTGCGCCTCTGTAAAGATCTTCAGCCTGACCTCACGCCCATTCATGGTGGTAAAGCTGTCTTGCACACAGGCCAGGTCACCGGCCACCAGTGCAAACAGATACGAGGGTTTTTTGAACGGATCATGCCAGGTGACACTCAAACGCCCATCTTCCAGCGCCTTTTGTTCTGTCATGTTGCCATTGGACAGCAGCACCGGACAGCGGCTGCTGTCAGCAATAATACGGGTGGTAAAAATGGACATCACATCAGGGCGGTCCAGATAATAGGTAATGCGCCGGAATCCTTCCGCTTCACACTGGGTGCAATAGAGGTTGCCAGAGCAGTAAAGTCCTTCCAGAGAACGGTTGGCCAGCGGGTTGATGCGGGTCTGTATCTCTGTCTCAAAGGTTGCGGCGGTGGGTTGCAGATGAAGCTTGTCACCGGCAATACTGTAATCGCTGCCGGTCAGCGGCGTGCCATCCAATGCCAGACTGACCAACTCCAGGTCCTGACCGTCGAGCACCAGCGGTGGCAGGGGCGTCGCTCCGGCAGGATGCCGGGACCGGTTCAGACAAAACCTGACCTTTGCTGTAACCCGGGTCGCGTCCGGCTCCAGCTCAAAGAGCAGGTCTGTGGTTTCTATCCAGTAATCCGGCTGCTTGTAGTCTTTGAGCCAGATAGTGGCAGGTTGCGCTTCTTTCATAGACATCTCCTCGTTAACAGCGACTGCACGGCTGTAGTCCCTGCCCTGTGCCAGAGACTTTCAGCGTTCAGGATTGACTCATCCGGACAGGAACAGCCTCTTGCACCGACGGCTCACCAGTCTTTTTCTTGCCCCGGCATCCCTGAGGCAGAAATCCTGTTCTTCTTTCTTGCGGCAAGTGACGTGCCTCCCAGAGCAGCAAGGTCCGCATACCCTGCTCCCGGTGCTGCGGCTCCAGCACGCGCCCATCCGACCACTTGCCCAACTCCAGCGCTTGTCGCAACTGAGCCGCCTGCTCAGGCGTCAGGCGCTCAACTATGTGCTCAAGATTCATCAATCTTCTCCATACCAGCTTGCCTTGTGGCCAGGCGGTCAGACTCCCCTTTTCCAGACCAGAACGACAGCAGACACGTACGCACGGGCGTCATCAGCTCCCGCAACAGGCACACCTACTTGCGCGCTACAGAGCGCCCGGCGTACAACCAGGCGGCCGCCAATCCCGCCAGTCCCCCTCCCAGATGGGCACCATTGGCCATTTGCCCCAGCCCCAGGGCTGCGGGCAGGGGGGTAAAGCCCACTGCCAGCCAGAGCAGCATAAAGATGTACAAGCCAATCGGTAAGCGATCCGCCGCCGGCCAGCGCCGCTCCGTCTGCCAGCAGAAGCCGAACAAACCATAGATCACACCCGACATGCCCCCGAACAGCGTTGAGGGGGCCGACCATATCAGCTGGGTCAGGTTGGACAACACCCCGGTCAACAACACCAGGCAGGGCAGGACCCACCCGCGATAACGGATTTCCAGCCGATGCCCCAGTTGCAGCAACCACAGCATATTGAACAGCAGATGAAACACACCAAAGTGCAGGAACATGGGGGTGACAAGGCGCCAGTATTCACCATGGCTCAGGCTCCAGGAAAAGGGCGCAAGAAAAACCTGCTCATTGCGTATGAACAGCGCACGCGGACTGAACCAGGCCACCTGTTCGAGATTAGTGCCCAAAGCCGTGAGTGCCGCCACCATGCCGCACGCAGCCAACAGCAGCAGCGTGCAGGGGATGCGCTTCCAGTCGGCCAGAATCCCCTGCCCCTGCGAAGGCAGCTGCTGCGCGCTGCTGACCGCCGCAGGCTGCACAGCACCTTTCTGCCAGTCAGCAAACAGGGCGCGCACCCACGCCAGATGCTGCGGTTGCACCCAGAGTACCTGGCGCCCGCTTTCCTCCGTCAGCCGATGCGCTACACCTTTCTGTGACAACAGCAACGAAAAAGCGTATAGGTCGTCTGCCAGTTGCCAGTCAAAAGCCCGAACCATGTTCGCCATTCCGCTCTTGTTCAAAAAAAACCCCTGGCCAAGCCACGGGTTGCGACTTTATACCACATCCACAACCCGATGAGAGACAGCCCCAGCCTGCCAGAGCACAACTGACAGCAAGACATGCCACCAGACAGTGCTCACCCGCTGTTGCCTGACAGCCAGGCCAGCTGCACAAACACTATGCAAGATCGACCAGACAGCAGCACCCCGCCGCCAGCAGAATCCTGTATGCTGCATGCCGGCGTTCTGGCCAGCACGAAGATGGCCGTGTGACAAACTCAACCGCATAAGCTAGTTCTACTTGTACTCAACATCCTCCAGTGACAAGGGCCTCAGACCCGCATTCCACATGATCAACTATCAACGCAAAATCAGCGGGCTGCGTGCGCGCCCCACCAGCACACAGGAGGCTTCGGTGACGGAGCCTTCCGTAACGCAAGAGACCGAAAACGATCGGGCGCGGATCATTCAGTCATCCGCACTCAGGCGTCTGCAGCAAAAAACGCAAGTTTACCCTCTGGAAGACAATGCCGGCATGCGCAGCCGTCTGGCCCATTCGCTGGAAGTGCAGCAGACCGGCCGCACCCTGGCGGGCAAAATACTCCAGAGTCTGCACAGCCAGGGAGGCCTGGAAGTGCTGGGGCTGGACGGCCAACAGACAGCCTTCACCAATCTGGTCGAGATGGCCTGCCTTATGCATGATCTGGGAAACCCCCCGTTCGGCCACTTTGGTGAACGCATTATCAACGACTGGCTGAGCAAGAATTTGCCCGGCTGTCTCACGCAGGTCTTTGGCCCCTCCGCTGGCGCAAAAAAAAGCTTGCCCGCACTCCTGACAGACCGCCTGCTGCCCGATCTGATGCACTTTGAAGGCAACGCCCAGGGACTGCGTATTCTCCATAGTTTGCATTGCCTGAATCTGACCCTGTCCCAGCTGGGAGCCATGATCAAATACACGCGCCCGGCCTGGCAAACCTCGGCCGATGCCGGCTACGACTACCGACAGCAAAAACCGGGTTTCTTCTACAGTGAAGAAAGCCTTTATCACCAAATGGAGCAGCATCTGGACCTGATGCCGGGTCACAGACATCCGCTGGTCTACATCATGGAAGCCGCAGACGACATAGCCTATTGCGTTGCCGACCTGGAGGACGCCGTTGACAAGGGGATTTTCACGCTGAAACAACTCCAGAGTCTGTTGAACCTTGAATGGAAAAAGCAATGTCAACAGGCCGGACTGAGAACCAGCAGCAGCCGCTATCTGCCTGATATTGTCGCCAGGGCCATGGAGGACGGCGCACCGCCACACGTCTTCATTACCCGCTTTCGCACCCGGCTCTTCGATGATCTTGTCTCCTACGCCAGCGATCGCTATTGCACCTGCCACGCTGCCGTTTTTGATGGCAGCCTCGATGAGCCTCTGATTGACGGCGAGTCAGAGCAGCATCTGGCTCTGCTGACACTCAAATGGGTGGCGCGCCGCCATGTGTTCAGTCGTCCTGAGGTAGAAACGCCGGAGCTGCGCTGTTACGCCGCCATGACCGGCCTGCTTGACGTCTACAAGGCCCTGCTGGTGATTCCCTGCGCGGACTTCCGCAAGCTGGTGAAAGGCGAATCCGGAGACCACTTCCTTGCCTACCGCCTGTTTCACCGGCTGTCCGTCCGCTATACACGAACCTACACCGAGGCGCTCAACCAGTCACAGGGCACCCCGGCAGAGCGGGATGCTCTGGAGTGGTACCATCGCTGCCGCCTGCTGCTGGATTACGTCAGCGGGATGACTGATCACTTTGTTCTGTCTGAGTACCGGATGCTGGCGGCTCTGTAAGCTGCGCAGGCTGCGGCGCTGCGCTCACACTCAGGGCGGACCTGCGCGGGCAGGTCACCACCGGCTGCTGGCACGCACCCCCCGGCCTGGTCAAAGTCCTGCCGCCGGAAGCGCTGGTCCATCTGCTTGACCAGACAGGCACCGGCCTCGGCATCGTTCTGTCTGGCTGTTCTGTCTGGCTGTTCTGTCTGGCTGTTCTGTCGGGCTGTTCTGTCGGGCTGTTCTGTCGGGCTGTTCTGTCGGGCTGTTCTGTCGGGCTGTTCTGTCGGGCTGTTCTGTCGGGCTGTTCTGTCGGACTGTTCTGTCTGACTGTTCTGTCTGACTGTTCTGTCTGAGTTGATGCTGGCGGCTACCACAGTCAGGGCAGACAAGGCTGCTGACACTGCGGGCACATAGCCCTCTGCCCGGTCAGAGTCCTGCCGCCGGAAGAACTTGTCCATCGGCTCTGCTCAACCAGACAGGCCCCGGCATCCTTACTTGATTGTTCTGTCTGATTGTTCTTTCTGCGTTGATGCTGGCGACTGCGCAGGCTGCGAGGCTGCGTCCACAATCAGGGCAGACAGGGCGGCGGCTGGCGCTGCTGGCACATAGCCCTCTGCCTGGTCAAAGTCCTGTCGCCGGAAGAACTTGTCCATCTGCTCAACCAGGTAGGCGCGTGCCTCGGCGTCCTTGAGGACCAGCTGTTTTTCGTTGATCAGGCGTGTCTGATGCGCTGTCCACTGCTGCCAGGCCTCGCGTGATACGTTCTCATAGATCCACTGCCCTTTGGGACCGGGAAGAGGGGGAGCCCCCAAGCCTTCGGCTTCCTTCTCAAGGCGGACACAGTGTACAAAACGGGCCATCTGCCAGGTTCTCCTGTCTGTTGGACAACGCCTGAAAGGCGCGGACACTGAGTGTACACGAACCCGTGACTCTTATGCAGCGGAGATCAAGGGTCCTGCGGCAACCGGCCCTTCATCCCCCCTCATCGGCCCCTCTCATTGCAGCTCGCGTTCAATACAGTCAGCGCGTTTCTTCCCCGTTCGTTCCAGAAACATTCTGAATTCGGTCGGCAGCTGACCAATAAGAGGACCGTCCCATGAATCAGGCTGGCCATCATTCCTATGAAAAGTGAACCTGTAGTGCGGCAATTGCCGCTTGCGCCCTGTGCCCCCCTTGTTTCCCTTCCAGTCGGCCTTCAAATCCTCGACAGATACATTCTGCTTCTGCATCAGCTCCAGTATATGGCGTACATTTTCCTGGCGAGCTTGATTCTGCTGCTCGGCCACGCGCAATTCTTCTTGCTTCTCCTGTTCAATCTGGTGCAGGTTTTTAAGTATTTTCGTCAAATCTTCCAGACTCGTCTGACTGAATATCTTGCGCGCAGAGCGCTTCTTGCCGAGTTCTTCAGGAATATTCATATACCCATATCCCCCTGTTAATGAATACGAGAAGTCGCGCCACTGAAAATAGAAAACAGCAGAAGCAATGACAACCATGGACTTTTAGAACAGAGCATTTTCTTTCGTTGTTCTTGGTTCTTTTACCAGCGGACCGGCAGTCGATACTGCATTCTGGCGCGACAGCCCTATGAACCATCGCCGGTCAAGAACACCGACCACAAATGTAAAATCGCCACCGCCCCGCACCCTGACGGGCAACTCCTCAGCAGATACACAGACACAAAAACCCACCACGGCTGGCCACAAACCGCCTACGGAACACTGAAGGATCCTATCTATAGTCCCTCAGACAACCTTGTTCAAGAAAGGAACAAAGAAACACACCCGAAACACAAAATCAGACAGATTTTCAGGGCATACAGCAGACCTCACTTGCGCACCCGACAGACTTTTCGGCACCAGCTCACCAGGTTGCAATGCCCCCGACACCGGTGCTGCGTTTATTTTCTGATGGGCAGGATCGTGATAAATTGGCGCGATTTGTCAACGCAGGAGCGGCTAACCACTATGGGGCGCCCAGCAACGGCGGAAATCAACTTGTCAGCCTTACGCCATAACTTTCGCCTCGCGCGCGCACTGACGAAAAAGAAAATCATGAGCGTCATCAAGGCCGATGCCTATGGGCACGGCGCGATTCCCGTTGGCCGGGTACTGGAGCAGGAGGGAACCGATGGGCTGGCGGTGGCCTGCATTGAGGAAGCTCTGGCCCTGCGCGAAGCCGGAATACAATCTCCCCTTCTGCTGCTGCAGGGTTTCTATGAAAATTCTGAACTGCCCCTGATCGCAGAGCACAGAATGACACCCGTCATCCACCAGGCTGAACAGGTCCAGGCCCTCACAAAATGGCAGGGCGCGCCTCTCAATATCTGGCTGAAACTTGATACCGGCATGCACCGCCTCGGTTTTCTTCCTCATGAAATGCGTGCTGCATACCAAACGCTGAGTCAGTCTCCGGCCGTCAGGAATATCGTGCTTATGACGCATTTTTCCTCTGCCGACGAGCCAGCCAACCCCTCGGCCCTGATGCAGACAAAAAGGTTCCTGGATTTGACATCCGACTTGCCGGAAGAAACCTGCCTGAGCAACTCTGCGGCTGTTTTGTCCTTGTCCATGGCAGCTGGTCACTGGATCCGCCCCGGGCTGCTGCTGTACGGTGCATCCCCTTTTTCCTGCCCGCATACATTGGCTGACAATCTTCAGCCGGTGATGCGTGTCACATCAGCTATCTTTGCCATCCGGGAGCTGGAGGCAGGTGCCCCGGTCGGCTACGGCCAGACGTACGTGACCCGCCAGGCTGCCAGGATAGGCGTTGTGGCCATAGGATACGCAGACGGCTACCCGCGCGCGGCCCCCAGTGGAACGCCCGTGCTCGTAGGCAAGCACAGGACGCACCTGTGTGGACGTGTTTCCATGGACATGCTGACGATCGACCTGACGTCCCTGCCCCATGTCCGGGTGGGTGACCCGGTCACGCTCTGGGGGGGGGCTCTGTCAGCAACAGAAGTGGCCAACAAGGCCGGTACCATCCCCTACGAACTGTTCTGTAACCTGAAGCGGGTACCCATGAAGTACACAGATCCAGAGGCCCCGCCACCCAACAACTCCTGAGGAAGCGCGACCTGCTGCGCCGCGCCATCCCCGGCCGCGTCCCCTGTGGATGCTGTTCCCGGACAGCCGCCCGCCAGAGGCTGCCCCCGGGGACGCCAGCCGTAGCAGACGCAGCGCCCCGAGAGTGAACCCGTGCCCCTGAACAACCGATAGAGAGGCAAGCATGCACAAAAAAAATGGACAATTCTGTTACTCCCCGTCCGACCTGACACGCTTTCTGGAAAGTCCCTTTGCCACCTGGATGGAGAGATTTGCCATAGAGCATCCCGATCAGACTCCCGACAAGGATCCCGAAAGCTCCTTGATGGGGACCCTGGCCAAGAAAGGTTATGCCGTAGAGGATGCGCTGGAAGCAGACTTCATCAGCAAGGGCCGGACAGTGGTCAAGATCGAGGGCAAGTCGTCAGAAGAGAAATACCGCCTGACGCGCGAAGCCATGCAAGCCGGGGCAGACGTCATTGTGCAAGGACGCCTGGAGTCGGGTGAGTTTGGTGGCTACAGTGACTTTCTGGTCAAGGTCTCCGGTGCCAGCCTGCTGGGCTCCCATCACTATGAGGTATGGGATACCAAGCTGTCCTCCAGGGTAAAACCCAACTTCCTGATTCAGTTGTGTTGTTACGCCGACATGCTCAAAAGCCTGCAGGGACGCCTGCCAGACTTGCTGACTGTCGCCCTGGGAACAGGCGAGCAGGAACGATTCAGAACCCTGGACTACATCTATTACTACCGGGCGCTGAAATCGGCTTTCATCAGCACCCAGCAGTCATGGACGCCCGACCAGAAACCTGATCCTGCCAATTCAAAAAGTTGGGACAACTGGTCCAAACACGCCGAAAGCCTTCTGGTGGAACGTGACCATCTTTTTCAGGTGGCAACTATCGCCAAAGGACAAATCAAAAAGCTCAACAAGGCCGGCATCCATACCATGTCGTCACTGGCCAGCTCGAATCTGGCGCATGTGAGCGGCATGAACAGCGAGGTGCTGGCGCGTCTGAAGTCACAGGCGGCCATTCAGCTGCAAACGCGAAGAGAACAGGCCAGGAGTGGATCCTCAACTCCCTGTTTCAGCATTCTCACGCCAGACGCAGGTCAAAAAACCGGACTGGCCTTGCTGCCGCCCCACGCAGATCTGGACGTTTTCTTCGACATAGAAGGCTATCCCCTGGATGAAGGCGGTCTGGAATACCTGTGGGGGGCCACCTATTTCACCGCTGATGGCGAGCGCAGTTTCAAGGATTTCTGGGCCCACAACCGGGAACAGGAAAAGCGTGCTTTCAAGGAATTCATCGAATGGGTCTATGGCCGCTGGCAACAAGATCCTGCCATGCATATTTACCACTATGCCAACTATGAAATAGCCGCCTGTCGCAAGCTGATGGGGCGCTACGGCGTCTGCGAGCACGAGGTGGACCAGCTGTTGCGCAACGAAGTCTTCGTTGACCTCTACAAGGTGGTCAAGGGTGGCATACTGCTGGGCGAGCCGCGCTACTCCATCAAGAATGTCGAGCACCTGTACCGGGGCAAGCGCGACACGGAAGTGGGCAATGGCGGTGATTCGGTGGTGGTCTACGAGCAATGGCGCGAACTGAATGCGGCCGGCGAGCAAGGCGACACCTGGGAAACCTCGAAGATTCTCAATGATATCCGCGTCTACAACATAGACGACTGCGACTCAACACAGGAACTGGTGGACTGGCTGCGCGAGCAACAGTCCAGGCACGGGATTCGTTACGCGGGAAAAACAGAGGTTGTGGAGTCGGAACCCACGGAAGAGATCACCGCGATGACGCAATTGCGCGACCGTCTGGTGCAGCGCGCCGAGGCGGAGTCGGATCCGCAGCAAGCGACCTTGACCGAGAATCTGGCATGGATGCTGGAGTTCCACCGGCGCGAAAGCAAGCCGGTCTTCTGGCGTCTGTTCGAGCGGCGCGGTCTGAGCCCGGTGGAATTACTGGACGACCTGGACTGCCTGGCTTGCTGCGAGCGCACTGCACGGGAAGCCTTCAAGGCTACAGCCCGGGCCCGCAATCTTGCCTACGAATACCAGTTTGACCCGGATCAGGAATTCAAAGGCGCCAGCAAAAGCTTCTACCTTGCCGATGTTGAGACAGAAGACGGCAAACCGGCCAAGGTCACATGGGTGCGCGACGAAAGTGATATGGAAAATGGCCTGATCGTGCTCCAGACGAAGGAAGCACCGCCGGATCTTGTCTCCTTGATTCCGGATGAATACGTCAACCCGGCTCCCATCCCCAAGGCCATTGAAAAGAGTGTGCGCGAATACGAGAAAGGCCGGCTGACCAGAACCCAGCCGGCTATTGTTGACTTTCTGCTGCGCGCCCGGCCGCGCTTCAGGAAAGAATTCACACGGATAGCAGGCGGTCAGGCGATTGCCCCCAGTGCGGATCCCGCCGAACGCCTGGCGCAGATCATCGAGGCTGTTGTCCAGCTCGACAACAGCTACCTCACCATTCAGGGTCCTCCCGGCGCCGGTAAGTCTTACACCGGCAAACACCTCATTGCCGAACTGATCAGCACTGGTGCGCGCGTCGGGATCACCAGCAACAGCCACAAGGCGATCAACAACCTGTTATTGAGCACAGCCAGATATTGCCAGGAGCAGGGCATAGAAGGGTTCTTCGCCTGCACCAGCAACACCGATCCCGAGCTGGAAGAAAGTGGCGTGACCATTTTGAAGAACGCTGAGCTGGTCAATCATGCCCAGCCTGGCTGTGTGCTGGGCACGACCGCCTGGGGTTTCTCGCGCGAAGATATGGAAGAACAGCTGGATTATCTGGTGGTTGATGAAGCCGGTCAGGTGGCGGTGGCCAACCTGCTGGCCATGAGCCGGGCCACCCACAATCTGATTCTGATGGGCGACCAGATGCAACTGGGACAGCCTTCCCAGGGCACACACCCGGCGGACAGCGGCCTGTCGGTGCTCGATTACCTGCTGCATGAAAAGCCCACGATTCCGGACGACATGGGGGTGTTTCTCGGCACCACCTACCGTATGCATTCGCAGGTCAACCGGTTTGTCAGCGACCACATCTACGAAGGGAAGCTGGCATCGCACCCCAGCAATGACCGCCGCATTATTGAAGTGCCGGCCCACTACCGCAAGGCTCATCCCACAGGCCCGCTCAACCGGGAGGCCGGCATTATTTTCATGCCGGTGGAGCACGAAGGAAACAGCCAGGCTTCTGACGAGGAAGTGGAGCTGATCAAGACCCTGGCCCACCAGCTGCTGGGCAGGAGGTTTCATACCGGCGACAAGCACAAGCCGACCCGCACTATTGGCTGGAATGACATGCTGTTTGTAGCCCCCTACAACCACCAGGTCAACAAGCTTCGCCAGGCGTTGGGCGACCAGGCCAAGGCGGGCAGTGTTGACAAGTTTCAGGGACAGGAAGCCCCGGTTGTTTTTCTGAGCATGTGCGCCAGTGATCCGGCGGAATCACCGCGTGGACTGGACTTCCTGTTTGACAAGCACCGCATCAACGTGGCCGTCTCACGTGCCCAGTCGCTGGCTATTGTGGTGGCCAATCCGTCTATCGGAAGAGTGCAGTCATCGCGCATTCATCAGTTGCAACTGGTCAATCTGTTCAATGCGCTGGCATCACATCAAGCCCCGTCGCAAGCCGGACGCACACCGGCGGATGCAGCGGCTGACCTTGCAGCGCCGGAGTTGGCAGCGGCTGCGCCAGATTGACTTGACATCCTCCCCGTCCTGAAGGACGGGGATTCCTGCGGCGCTCACAGGTGACAGCGTCAGGCTGCCGCCGATGAGTCGCTTCGGCGGGTTCCTGCTGCTGGCGGCATTACCTCACCGCTCACTTCACGGGCGAGCCGGGCGTGTCCCGCCCTGTCCATGAACCAGAACAGCCGTCGGGTATTGGGAGTTACCCTGGGCCCGGATCCGCAAAATTGTGTTAGCGCAGTCCACAATAACTTCCTCAGCAAGATTCATCGGTCAAGCGCAATTCAAGCTGCTCTGGATGGCTATCTTCAAACCGGACGCCCAAACCCAGCAATCGAATGCCTGCATCCGGGTTGACCAAACGTTCAAATTCTTGCGTGAGCCTGGCCAAAGACACACCAGGCCATGCGCGATGCTCTTGCAAATATTTCGACTCAAACTGCGTCAGGGACAGTGTTCTGGTTTTCGTTCTGAAATGTTGATCGCGACACTTCAAGACGGCTTGCGCTATCTTGCGTTGAAATAAATGGGCGCGGTCCATCGCTGAAAACTTGCGATGAAAAAGCATGGACAGATCCTCAACGGCCTGCACCAGATCACTGTGTTGCAATGGTTCGTAATAGGTTGTCTCTGACGTAAAGGTCTTTTGTGGCCGAAAAGGTTCGACCTCGGAATGACAAATACCATGACAAAAGTGATAAATTCTGGTGGCTTTGTTGATGCCTAATATGGCACTCAATTTGCGCAGCGGACATTCCATCACATCTTGCGCAGTCATTAGATCGATAGACGTTAACAGCTGCGCACTATTGGGTCCTATACCTGGAATTTTTCGAACAGGAACGGCTCCCATAAACTCAAGACGCTGCGCAGGCGTAACAACGCAGATTCCATTGGGTTTATTCCAGTCGCTGGCGATTTTTGCCACCAACTTATTGAATGAAACACCGGCGCTGCACGTCAATTGCGTACGATCCCAAATCTCAGTCATGATTTGTTGAGCAATACGTGTGGCCGATCCTTGACAAGCCTTGACGCCGGTAAGATCAAGGTAAGCTTCATCCAGTCCGACTGCCTGAACTTTTTGCGTGTATTGCACAAATATTGCGTGAATGCTGGAAGATACACGCCTGTACAATTCGAAATCCGGATGAATCAACGCCAGGGATGGGCATTTCCTGAAGGCTTCGTAAGTCGACTGACCCGATCCAACACCGAACTTTCTTGCCGTGTAATTTGCTGCGCACACCACACCACGGGTCGAGGACGGGCCTCCAATGATCACAGGCTTGTTTCTGAGCTCAGGGTTATTACGTTCCTCAACCTGGGCATAGAAGCAATCCATATCGATATGAACAATTTTACGCGTGGCAGCGTAGCTCATGAGGGTTCCGTTGTAACCAGGAATACTGCTTGCACACACTCTTTCCTCCAGACACAACGTCCTCCAGCCACAACGTCCTCCAACCACAACCGGCCAGCAGCCAGCGCACAGGAC
>MPMQ01000092.1 GCA_002238585.1 Kistimonas sp. bin40
ACAAGAGTTTCTTGTCCAGGGATACAGCTCAGCAGCAGGGACAGTCCATCCTGACTGGGATACAACAGTTGCACGGGCATTCCCAGGGTAAAGGCCGCCTTTCTGACAAACTGTCCGGTGTTGTCAGGCCCATGGATCCACAGGTCGCCTTCGCGTCCGGTGACAGTTGCACACAGCAGCTGGCCTGGCGGTAGCAGCCAGGCGCGCGGCAGGGGGGAAGCCGGATCTCCTGCCTGGCGTGTGAGAAGCTGTTGCCAGTTGCCAGCTGCGATCCGCCGCCAGATGCCCAGCCTGGTGTGAGTGACATGAACCAGTGTTTGTCCGTCTCCGGCCAGCAGGATGTAACGAAGGCTGTCTTCGCCGCTGGTATCAGCGTCAGACGAGGTGTCTATAGTCTCTCCGGCTGTCCAGCTGCCATCGGGCCGGCGGTCCCAAAGCCTTGTCTCCTGCATGGAATGAGGCAGGGCCAGCCGTTGGCTGTTGCTGCTGAACAACACGTGGCTTTTGACATCCTCCGGGGCCTTGCTGAAGATGGCCGTGACTTCCAGACGTGGTTGCAGAGCGCGTTCTCTATCCAGCGCCCACAGGAGAATCCGGCTGTCGTGCATAAAACCCAGTATCAGGCTGGCATCCGGGCTGTAGGTCAGCAGAAGCACTTCCAGACCATATTCCAGTCTTGTTTCCCTGAATCCCCACACGGCGGGAAAGGGGGAGTGGAGATGGCGTTCCCAGATGTGTATGGCAGCGCATTCCTGGCTGGAGAGCAGGGGCCGAATGGCTACTGCCAGCTGACGACTGGCGGGTGCCAGGGCAAGGGCGGCGAGGCTCGGCTGATACAATGTCGACTGACTGCTGCCAAGGCCCAGTTGTTGTTCATGGGGGATCAAGAGCAGCTGTGAGAGTGAGGCGCCTTCTCGCCTGGACAGGCTGATCAGATCTCCATCGGGATTGGCAATGAGGCATTTGACCTGTTGACCAGAGGGCGCCTGAATCCTGTGTCGGAGCTGCCAGATGCCGGTTTCCTTGTTTCTGTGCCATGTATGCACCAGGCCGCCGGCGTGGGCACTGACGAGTGTGCCCGGCTGGCTTTCACTGAACGTGGCGATTTCTGGCGCCGGATCTGGCAGGGATTTCATTTCCGGTTGCCAGGCACCCTGTGTCCAGCCATGCACATGCAGACAAGAGTGGATTGCACCCTGCTCCTCCAGCCGCTGGATTGTCGTCAGCCAGCGGCTGCAGGGGCTGAAAGCCCCGGCCACTATAGTCCCCGTCCGGTCCTGGAGGACAGCGGCTCTCAGACTCAGCTGCTCAGCCTGAATAATCTGATGGTGCAGGACGTACAGCAACAGGCCGGAAAAAAAGCGTTGCTCGCGCCGCACCCTGGCCTGCTGTTCGGGTGGCGGCGGTTGGCTGCGTTCATGTCCTGTCTGCTCGTGCCGCAGCAGCTCCTGATACTGGCACTCAAGGAGAGGAAGCTGCCTGCAGTTGAGGGAAGCCAGCCAGGGATGAAGGCGACAACTGTAGGCCATGGCCATGAAACGACTGGTTTGTCGCAACTGGGGAGGTTGATGCCTCAGCCAGCGCGTTACCTGGCGCCAGGTGTCGGGCACAGTGGCGTACCAGCCGCGACACACCAGCGCACACTGGTCCTGTGCGGAAATGGGGAGATAGCTGAATATCTGGCGCAGCATTTCGGCGGGCAGTGTCTGGGCACAGGCCCGGATGCCACCAGTCGAAGAAGTGGGGGTGAGGGGGCGAGCCTGGGCCAGCTGGCCGGCTGTGGGCGGCTGTGCGCCGGGTGCCGTTTCAGACGGGGAGGCAGACTCCTGTTGCGTCCGGGCTCGTTTGGACAGAGGGAGGACACCGGTTGGCATGACCATTGGTAATTACCTTTGTGCGCCAGAGGCGTCTTTGGGCCCCCGGCCCGGGAGATTGCAGTCTTCATCTGCATTATTCGGGGGGGGGCTGTTCAGGTAGGGCGTAGCAGCGACAGTTCGTGTTGACCGCAACGGCAGAAGCCAGTTCGGGATGGCTGTCTCCCTGCTCTTGTGACGCGGCGATTGTCTGCAACAACAAAGGCTGGAGTTCCAGCCACCGGGGCTGGGTGTATGCGCATATCAGGGAGACGCTTGTACCCGACCATCGCGTTGCTGAATGTCAGGCACAGCAGGTCGGTGGTCAGGATTGGCGCCGCAAGTGGCATCTGTGAGCTGGCGCAGACCGCCCAGGGACGACGAGCGCCGCCTGGCGGGCTTGTCATGAGTGACCAGAGTGCAGGGCAAGGCTGTGCCGCAGGGCTCTTGCCGGTGGTCGAAGAGAGCGCCGGGTGTTTGTTGGCTGCAGGGATGATCATCGGGGGTTGTCTGTCACTGCTGTGTTGGCGATCAGACCGCCGGGCCGGTGGCAAGTTCCCCCGGTCCGGGCCAGGGGGGGAGGTGGTTGCTGGCAGGCGGCTTACATGGCCTGGACATGACGGCGGGTGCCAGGTTTTTCTGTGCAGGTGCCTGCCTGTAACAGGGCCGGTGCCTCATTCATGAAGCCGAGCAGCAAGGAGAGCCCATCCGGACTGTTGGCACCTATCCCCCGCAGGGGGGTATCTATGGCGATGCAGGCTTTTCTGATGAGTTGCCCTTGACTGTCGGTTCCATGAATCCACAAGGACAAGGTCGGATCGGCGGCCATGGTACACACGGCCTCGCCGTGCTCCAGCAGACAGGCCTGGGGCAGGAAGCGCGAGTGTTGTTCCCTGGTGCGTTCCATCCGCTGGTGCCAGCGACCCGCAGGATCCTCGGACCAGATGGCAACCCGCCAGAAGGTGAGCCATACCAGAATGCTCCCACTGGGTGTCAGCAGCAGGTCGCGCAGGACATCGTCAGGTGGATCATCAGGCTGTGGTGGGCGTTCTATGGTGATTCCGTTGTGCCAGTCGCCGTCTGCATTCTGGTCGCAGAACTGAATCTGGTGCGGGGAGATGGCCACTGCCAGTTGTTTCTCATCGGCGCGAAAGGGGGCCAGTTGGGACAGTGAAGGCTCATAGGGATGCTGGCATGACAGTGACAAGGGCCGGGGCTGCAGACGGTAGTGCGCATCCAGAGCCCACAGGCGTAGCTGGCCGTTGGACAGCCAGCCCAGCAGATAGTTGCCATCGGGGCTGAAGGCCGTTTTCTGCACAACAATGTGGTGTTCCGCAAGAACCGTGACCTGGCAGCACCAGCCGGCCGGGGCACTCGTTTTCGGATTCTTGTACCAGATTTGTATGACATTGGTGCGGTAGTTGTCCTCGGGACGGTCAGGGTGCAGCAAGGCTCTGGTTCCCAGCGCGAGACGGCATGACCGCATCGCGCTTGAGGTGGTACGCGGCCACAGGTGACTGAAGTAAGGGGTCGCAGGATCCCAGTCTGCGTCTTCCTCCCTGTAGCAGGAAATGAGCATCAGGAACCCGCTGTCTTCGCCGATGGTTTTGCGCGACAGGGTGATGATGTCGCCGTTCATCATTGTGGACACCATGTAAATGACGTAGTTGCTGCGGGTACGGCACAGCACACTGTGATGCCAGTCTCCGGTGTCGGGCTCCCTGCGCCAGACCCGTACATTGACCCCCTGAACACTCAGCAGCCTGTCCACCGGCGTCTGGGTGAACCGGCACAGGCTGACGGGCTCTGCCGGAGGCGCGTGCAATCTTTGTGTTTGCCAGCTGCCATTGCACCAGCCGTGCAGGCGCAGGAAAAAGGGCGGGATTCTCCCCCTTGACGGGACGCAGGTGGCCAGCCAGCGGCTGCAGGGACTGAATGTTGCGCGGGAGACGCCCTCTGTATCTGGCCAGTGGATGGGCGCAGGATCCAGGCGTATCTGATCGGCCTGCACCATTTGTTGGTGCAGGCTGTAGCGCAGCAGACCTGCCAGACAGGAGCCTGCCGCCTGCACCCGCTGCTGTGCCTCCTGAATATTGTTCAGGCGCAGGCGCCGGCTCTTTTTCAGTTCGTCCTGCTGGTGCAGCCATTCCTGGTACTGGCATTCGAGGGCGGGCACCAGCGCACAGCGCTGGGCTGCCAACCAGGGATAGCTGCGGCTTTTGTACCCTTGTTCCAGATTGGTCCTGCTCGCATGTGGCAGTGGCGGATGCAGCTGCCGCCACTGGGCCAGGCACAGGCGGGTACTGGGCAGGCTGTTGCACCAGTGGCGGCACACCAGGGCACACTGGCAGTGCGTGGAGACTGGCAGGTAGCTGAAAATTTTGTAGAGCAGTTCGGTGGGAAGTGTCGCGGGGGCGGCCTGTGAGCCTGATGAACCGGGCAAGGAGGCACAAGCCCCACCAGACGCCCGGGGATCCGGGCAGTTGAGGGCGGCAGGCGGCCCTGGTTCCGGAGCCGGTAACCACTGTGGCCGGATTCTGCTGGGGGGCATGGCCATAGGAGCCAGTCCTTACTCTGTTTTCCAGGTCCGTTGGATTGTGTCGCGGGCGAAAAGTTGCAGCCATGCCGGAGGGCCTGACGCTCTTGTCAGTCGCTGTGCACAGGAGACCGGCGCCGGGTACAACAAAGGCCCGGGCGCGGATTGAGTGGCTGTAGACGAGGGCTACACGGCGTTCAGGGCTGGATGTCTCCAGGCTGGGGGCCCGGGTTCACAGACGCCTCCAGCTGCAGCACCAGGGGTGTGGCGGTGGGGCGGCTGAGCACTAATGACAGCCCGTCCGGACTATGGGCGTTCACGTTGGTCACGAGGTCGGTGACAATGATGCGGCCCTTCTGGATGAGTTGGCCTTGTGCGTTGAGGCTGTGAAGCCACAGGGACGGCAGCGGATCGGTGGCCAGGGTCCATACGAGTTCGCCCAGCAGACCGGCCTGTGGCATGGCGTGCATGGCCGCCTGCCTTGTTCGTTGTACAACCCTGTGCCAGAGATCGGCAGGCCCCTGCTGCCAGATGTCCACCCGCCAGCTGGTGAGCCATACCAGTAGTCGACCGTTGGAAGAAAGCATCATGGCGCAAGGCGCGTTATCGGATTCAAGCCTGTCACCGGCTTGAGGCGGGCTCTCCAGAGTGTTGCCGACTTGCCAGCTGCCGTCTTCATGCCGGTTCACGAACTGGATTCTGTACGGGGTGCAGGCCACGGCCAACTGTCGGCCATCACTGCGAAATTTGGCCAGATGCGTCCATGGCATACTTTCAGGCAGGCTGCGCGGGACATTCAGTGGCATGCGCAGCAGGTTGCATTCGGTATCCAGTGCCCACAGGGAAAAGCATCTGTTCAGCAACCGGATCAGCAGCAAGTCTCCCTGTGGGCTGAAGACTATTCCCTGCAGATGGGCGCTGCTCTCTGCAAGGACTGACTCCCTGTAGCACCATCCTCCCAGGCTGTTGGCACCGGTGCTCTTGTACCAGAGATCCACTGTGTTGACGTGGCGGTTGTTGTGACATCGTGGTGAGCAGCCTCCTCCCAACGCCAGTCGGCATGACCTGGGCTCTATAGCGTTTGTACGGGGCAAAAAAGTGTCAAAGTAGGGTATGTATTCCGCCCAGCTATCGTCTTGATAGCGGGAAATCAACAGCACGAATCCGGTCTGTTGGCGGTTGTCGCTATCCTTGTTTTCAGACAGGGTGATGATATCGCCGTTGGACATGGGGGCCAGCATGTAGATGCTGTACGACGGGAGTGTGCAGCACAGCGTTGAGCGGTGCCAGTCCCCTGTGTCCGGCTGTTTGCGCCAGACCAGCACTTCAGAGCCATGGGCGCTGAGCAGTGCGTCGGATGGGGTATAGGTGAAAGTGGTCACCGAGACAGGTTCGCAAGCCGCAGGGACCAGGGTTTGCGGTGTCCAGCGCGCATTTTCGTAGCCGTACAGATGCAGGAAGTGGGGGAAGGCGCGGTGCTGGTCCTGGGAGAAAACGCCGGTGACAACCAGCCAGCGGCTGCAGGGACTGAATAAATAGCCGGTGACGACCTGCCTGTCGGGCCAGCTGAAGGGAACCGGGCTTAGCGTCAATCGGTTGGCCTGGAGTATCTGCTGCTTCATATGGAAACGCACCAGCCCGGACAGGAAGCGCTCTGCTGTCAGTATCTGTTTTTTATGGCCAGCCAGAAAGTCTCCCCGCCCCATGACGGCTCCTGGTTCCAGACGCTGCAGCAGGTCCTGCCATTGCTGATACTGGCGTTGCAGTTCCGGCAACACAGGGCGGTGCTGTCTTGCCAGCCAGGGCGCTGTGCGGCTGCTGTAACCCTGTGCCAATCGGTTGAATGACAAAGGCGACAACCCTGGATTGCGTTCGAGCCATTGAGCGCGCTTGATTCGCGTGAGAGGCAGACAGGCATGCCAGCGGCGACACACCAGGGCACACTGGTTGTGTGCAGAAAGCGGCAGGTAGTCGAATATCGTGCAAAGCATTTCGTTGGGCAGGGCCTGGACACTGGCGAGACGATAGCCAGGCGCGCGTGAGGCCGACGGCTCATGGCCAGCCAGGGATGGCGTGGTTCCCAAGCTTTGAGACGGTGATGGATGGGGGAGCCCGGCAAACATGTCCATAGCTGTCTGTCCTCAATTGTTTTCCCAGCAGGTTCTGCACGTTCGGCACATGGTTGGATGTTGGATACAGCAGTAGGCGGAAAGTTGCAGAGGGCAGTGCGCGGAAAGTTGCAGAGGGCGGTGCGCGGTCGCTGCTGTCTGTAAACACTGGCGGTGCCGGGGCGGTAACCTGCAGGACAGGGAGATTGACGCCAGGGACAGCCTGTCCAGGCACTCTTGTGCTGTGCCCGGGAGGCAGGCGGCTGCGGCGCCTTGTTCCCGGCTTGTTCCCATATTTCACCCATGGGTACAGGCCGGCCTGTGCCCGGGCCCCGGGAGGCCACACAATCCCTGGAGCAATCCTGTGGCACACATGGCTGCGACACCAATGGCTATTGGCCGGAGTGCTCCGGGCGATCGGGATCACGGCTGTCAGAGTTGGCGGGAACATCCAGATGCAGCATGACTGGCGCCGCGCCCAGGCGGCCGAGCAATAACGAGAGTCCGTCCGCACTCTGGGCATTGGAGCCGCTATGGATATCGGTGGTGGTGATGCGGCCCTTCTCGATGAGTTGTCCTTGCGTATCGGGGCCGTGAATACACAGGGACTGCACCGGATCGGCTACCAGTGTCCATATGGCCTCGCCGTGTCGCAGCAGACCGGCTTGTGGCATCGGGTGTGCGCCCTCCGGGCTTGTGCGCTCGACAACCCGGCGCCAGGGATTGCCAGGGTCCCGCTGCCATATCTCCACCCGCCAGGCGGTGAGCCACATCAGGAAGCGGCCGCTGGAAGAGAGCCGTATGACGCAATGCGTGTCATCGGGTTCGCGTCTGTCATCCGCTTGAAACGGGCGTTCGAGGGTGTCGCCGACCTGCCAGGCGCCGCTGGCAGTGCTGTGCAGGAACTGGATCCTGTGCGGGCTGCAGGCCACCGCCAACTGCCTGCCATCACCGCGAAAATGTGCCAGCCGGTTCCATCCGGTCCGCGCCGGCTGGCAGCGCGGCACAGCCAATGGTATCTGGCACAGGCGGCACTGCGCATCCAGTGCCCACAAGGAAAACAGGCCCTGTGAGAACCGGAGCAGGAGAAGGTCGGCGCCGGGGCTGAACATGGCACCTTGCAGATAGTCGTTCTGCTCTTCAACAAGGGATTGGTGATGGCGCCATCCGCCCGGGCTGTTGGCACCTGGGTCCTTGTACCAGAAGTGCAGGCTGTTGATGTGACGAGTGTCGGTGCATTGCTGCGAGCAGCCACCTCCCAGCACCAGTCGGCATGACCTGGAAGAAAGTGAGGTTATGCGGGGAAGAAAGGCGTCAAAGTAGGCTGTCGCCGGTGCCCAGCTATCTCCTTGACAAAGGGAAATCAACATGAGGAATCCGGTGGAGTCCAGGGCGTCGGCCCGTCTTCTGTCTGACAAGGTAATGATATCGCCGTTGCGCATGGCGGTGATCATGTAGATGGAGTATGACGACAGTGTGCGGCACAGCAGTGAGCTGTGCCAGTCTCCTGTGTGTGCTTGTTTTCGCCATATACGGACATCTGGACCATGCGCACTGAGCAGCCTGTCGGCAGGGGTGGCGGTAAAAGCGATCACTGAGACGGGCTTGTCTGGTGCACCAACCAGGGTTTGCTGCCTCCAGCTTCCCTCCTCGTAGCCGTATAGATGCAGCACGCGGGATCTTCCCTGGTTTATCCCGCCGCCGGGGATAATACAGGTCACCGCCAGCCAGCGGCTGCAATGACTGAACAAGCAGCGGTTGACGGTCTGCTGGTCGGGCCAGGCGAGGGGAACCGGGCGCAGGGTCAGGTGCCTGGCTTGCACAACCTGCTGGCTCAGGCTGTAGAGAACAAGCCCGGTCAGGAAAGACTGGGCGGTCTGCTCCTGCTGCTGCGCGGTCTGCAAGTCTTGCTGGTGCCTGAACGGGCCCTGTTGCAGGTGATTCTCCTGGTGCAGCCATTCGTGATGCTGGCGTTGCAGTTCCGGCACAAGAGGACAGTGCTGTCTGGCCAGCCAGGGATAAATACGGCTGCTGTAACTGAGCGCCAGCCGGGAGCAGGGCAAATAGGGCAGCCATGGGTGTTGCTCCCGCCAGCGGGCCAGCCTGGTTCGGGTAGGAGGCACACAGGCATACCAGTGACGACACACCAGGGCACAGTGGCTGTGTGCATCCAGCGGCAGAAAACTGAAGATGTTGCACAGCAGTTCGGTGGGCAGGGACTGGGCGCAGGCAGGGAGGCGGGATGAGCCAGGCCTGCTGGCGAGGCTATAGCCAAAAGCACAGGGAAGAGACGGTGCGCGGGTGACGGGCGCGGGCCGGGTTTCCGGGGTGGGTGATGGCTGGGTCCCCTGGGGCAACATGGTCATGGTTTGTTCTCCTCAATGAGCTCTCCTGCGCCAGTTGGATCCAGCGGTGCAAAAAAAGTTGCAGAGCTACCGGGCCGGGGGGGCCGGCCTGTGTGTTCTGGAGGCCCCCCGTAGAGGGGGCGGGTGCTGGGCTGCCAGACTGCTGTGCCATTGGGGGCTATTCCCGGGCTGTCGGCTGGCCATCCTGATGACGGGGCGCCGGGGGTGTCGGGCTGCCCAGCTGGAGCAAGGTCGGTGGCGACCCCAGACTGCCCAACATCAGTGAGAGTCCGTCCGGACTGCTGGCGCTGGTGCCGGCCAGGATAGCTGTGACGGTAATGGCGGCTTTCCGGACAAGTTGTCCCGCGCTGTTGAGGCCATGAAGCCACAGGGACTGCACCGGATCGGCGGCCATGGTGCAGAGAGTGTCGCCGTGTGCCAGAAAGCAGGCCTCGGGTAAAACAGGAACGGTCTCGTGCCTTCTGCGTTGCATAACCCTGTGCCAATGGTTGCCAGAATCGCGTTGCCAGACCTCCAGTCGCCAGAAGCTGAGCCACACCAGCAGCTGGCCGCTGGACGAGAGCAGGATAGTGCGCAGTCTGTCGTCAGGTGCGAGCCTGTCCTCAGGCAGGGAAGGACGTTCCATGCAGCTTTCGGTCGTCCAGCCACCCTTTGTATCCTGCCTCAGGATTTTCACCAGCTGCGGGGAGCAGGCCACTGCCAGCAGCCTTCCTTCAGATTGAAAAGCGGTAAGGCTGCTGAGTACAGATCCGACAGCCGGACTGCACAGCAGCATCAGCGGGCCCGGCAGCAGGCCACAACGCGCATTGAGTGTCCATAGACAGACCCGCCCGTCCGACAGCAGTGACAGCAGGAAGTTGCCGTCCGGGCTGAAGCTTGTTTGCTGCAACCAGGTGTTGTGCATTTCTATTACAGTGGTCTGGCAGTTCCATCTGTTCTGGCCGCAGCCGTTCCGGCTTTTGTGCCAGACCAGCACTGCGCTGGTGCGGCTTTGACTCTGTGAGCCGACCGCGCTCAGTGCCAGACGGCATGCCCAACGGGCGAAGGACGAAGCATGAGGCACTCGGGTGTCAAAAAAGGGTATTGGAGGAGCCCAGCCTGCGTCGTGACAAGGAGAAATCAACATAAGAAATCCGGGGCGGTCGCCGTCCAGCTTGTGCGACAGGGTAATGACATCACCGCAAGGCATGGCAAAGATGTTGTAGATAGTGTACGCCCTCAGCGTGTGGCAGAGGGTGAGACAGTGCCAGTTTCCTGTCTCGGCTTCCCTTTGCCACACCAGGACAGCAGTGCCATGGGCACTGAGCAGCCTGTCCTGGGGGGTAGAGGTGAAGTGGAGCATTGTGACGGGCTCGGCCGCAGCGGGGAGGGCCGAAAGCAAGGTTTGCGCTTTCCAGCTGCCTTCTTGCCAGCCGTGCAGGCGCAGAAAGCCAGGTCTGTTGAGCTCGTCGCCCGCGAACAACACGCTTGTAGCCAGCCAGCGACTGCAGGGGCTGAAAGCGAAAGAGACGACTCTTTCGTTCCCGGGCCAGTTGACCAATGCCGGATACAAGTCCAGCGTCTGTGCTTGCAGTATCTGTTGATGCAGGCTGTAGCGCAGCAGTCCGGACAGAAAGTTCTCCAGGGTCTGTGCCTGCTGCTGCGCAACCTGAAGGTCTTCCCGTCGCCTGAATATTCCCCGTTGCAGCCGTTCTTGCTGCTGTAGCCATTCCTGATGCTGGCAGTGCAGTTGCGGCAACAACTCACAGTGCTGCTGCCGCAGCCAGGGGGCAGTCCGGTTGCTGTAACCGGGTGCCAGCCGGAACTGTGAGTGTTGAACCAGGCAAGGGTGTTGTTCCAGCCACAGAGTCAGTTTTTTTCGCAGGGACGGCAGACAGGCATACCAGCGGCGTTCCACCAGCGCACATTGGCCATGCGAGGAAAGTGGCAGGTAGCTGAAAATCTTCTGCAGCATCTCGGTGGGCAGTTTCTGGACAGGGGAGTTCATGCCGGAGGGTTCGCTGGGCGGCCTGCTGGTGAGGCTGTGGCTAAAAGCTGTTGGTCTGTCGTCTGACTGGCAGGGACGCGCTGACATTGGCGGATAATGCATCAGGGGCCGATGTTCACTGGATGGTGACTTGTGCACAGGCGTCTCCTTGTTGCTTTGCTGGTTGGTCAGTTCGTCAGACAGCGCAACCGGCCTCGTGTTCCCCGGCGGGGCCGCTGTACGCCCGGACAGCAAGAAAAACAGGGGCAAGGTCTCGGCTGTCAACCGCCAGGCGCGTGATGAAAATTCTCGTTTCATGCTGGTCCCCCCTGTTCTTGTTCCCGGGAAAAGACTTCAGATGCACCCGGGGGGAGCCAGTCCCTGCAAGCGAGCCTGCTGGTTGTAACTTTTGAGTGGGGAGGAGCCGTCAGATGTGGCCACTGGAGAGATAAACAGGGCAGAGCATGGCCGGCGGACACCGGCGTTTCGCTCCGGGCAGGATGAGGGGCCTGGCGCACTGGAATCCGGGCTGTGATCTGCCTGAGGTGAATCAGATCTGTCCAGCTCCCGGCCAGGCTGTAGCTGTGCGGTTCTACGCGTTGGGCGTGGCTTCGGCGGCATGTACTGTGCTGGTATTGCAGTGGCTGAGTACATCCTGAATGGCGCGCTGCCTGTGTCTGTCCGGGCTTTGTTGGCTATCAAAGGCCTTTCCACGGCTATACAGGCTGTTCTGACCAGCCGCCCCTGGCTGTCCGGCCTGTGAATCCACAGGCACAAGTGCGGATCCGATAGCTTGCTGGCGATGGCCTTGCCCGTTCCCGCCACCCAGGCTGGCGGCGGGGCGGCGCCTTCTGTCCCGGGTTCCACTCGCCAGCGTCAGCGTCAGCGTCAGCGTCAGCGTCAGCGCCGCCACTGTGCCAGATGATCAGTCGCAGGCCGGGGCGCCACAGCAGTCTGCGACCCTTCCAGGCAGCAGAACCCCTGCCTGCTTTTCAACAGCCAGGTCCGTAGCCGTCGGCGGTATTCTGCTACCCGTGCACCGCATCGCTTGTCCTGGTCTGCCTGTTCTCGATGCAGAATCTTCGGGTTCCGGCTTGGGAAGGGTTATCAGTCTGTGCTCTGGATTTGCTGGCCTGCGCCCCTTGTATGCGGCCACAACCAGCAGACCGGACACTCTGGCTGAGCAAGCCGACCAGTCGGCTGCTGGACATGGCGGTAAGGGC
>MPMQ01000012.1 GCA_002238585.1 Kistimonas sp. bin40
CGCAGAATGGCGGCAGAGACTGACTGAGCAAGTGCAGGCAGGCCACCCCTGTCAGTTGCCTGAGCCGGTGCATCCCGGAGCCGCGATCAGAACCGGAACAGCCGCACAATGGCGGCAGAGTCTGACTGACTAAATGCAGGCAGATATCTCTTTGTCAGTTGCTTGAGCGGAAGCATCCCGGGGCCGCGATCAGAACAGGAACAACCGCAGAATAGCGGCAGATACTCACTGAGCAAATGCAGGCAGGCGCCCCCCTGTCAGTTGCCTGAGCCGGTGCATCCCGGAGCCGCGATCAGAACCGGAACAGCCGCACAATGGCGGCAGAGACTGACTGACTAAATGCAGGCAGACATCGCGTTGTCAGAGGCTTGAGCGGATGCCCCCCCGGGCCGCGATCAGAGCCGCAGCAGCCGCAGAATGGCGACAGAGGCTGGCGAAAAAGACGCAGGCAGATGCCTCACTGGCAGGCATCAGAAAAACGGAGAAACGCTCTGGTCATCCACAGGGAAGCCGTCTGACGCAGATCCGGGCCGGACACCCGTTCAGCGCTGGAGTCGGTGCACCAGTGCCCGGATAATATCGCGAAAGGGAGTCACATCGGTAGAAACAATATGGTCCGCCACCTGGCGGTAGAGTGGGTCGCGTACATGGTGCAGCTCGGCCAGTACCCGGCTACGATCAGCGCACTGGAGCAGTGGGCGCTTTTTATCCCGGGCTGTGCGTCGAATCTGGGTAGCGACGCCGACTTGCAAAAACACGACAAAACCATGAGACCGGATGAGGCTGCGGCAGGCTTCCCGCGTGACTATACCTCCTCCCGTAGCCACCACCCGCGGCGACAGGGAGCGAACATCACGCAAAACGGCTTCCTCCCTGATGCGAAACCCCTCTTCGCCTTCCCGTTCAAAAATCCAGGCAATATCAGCACCGCAGCGCTGTTCCACCTCGGTGTCTGTATCGAGAAAGGGCAGGTCAAGCTCCTTGGCCAGCATGCGCCCCAGGGTCGTTTTTCCTGCTCCCATGGGGCCCACCAGGTAGATCGTTCGCAACTGCATAAGGCAAGCCAAAAGCTAAGGTTGTCCAAGCACTTTGGGAGTAATAAAAATAAGCGTTTCACCACGGGTATCCTGTTTTATATCCCGCCGGAACAAGCGCCCTACCCCGGGCAAATCTCCCAGAAAAGGAACCTTGGAGACCCCTTTCTGCGTAGTGTTGGTGAAGATACCACCAAGCACAATGGTCTGACCATCATCGATCAGAAC
Organism: Kistimonas sp. bin40; assembly: GCA_002238585.1. Taxonomy (GTDB): domain Bacteria; phylum Pseudomonadota; class Gammaproteobacteria; order Pseudomonadales; family Endozoicomonadaceae; genus Sansalvadorimonas. The sequence goes on from MPMQ01000012.1 coordinate 1,263, forward strand.
TTTGGTGCTCACTTCAGTGGTATCTATGATGGGAATCCCGGTGGCTGTACTTTCGGTACTGCTGTCATTGTTGACCTTGATATCCATGATGATGCGCCCATCCGGCGTGATCTGGGGTGTGACCTCCAGCGAGAGAACGGCATCCTTGAAAGACACGGAAGTGCCTCCCCCTGCGCTGGTCTCCTGGAACGGAATTTCCTGACCACTCCTGATGGTCGCTTGCTGCTTGTCAGAAGTGATAACCCGGGGGCGGGATACAATCTCTCCTCCCCCATCGGCTTCCAGGGCGGACAATTCAAGATTGAGCAGACTGCTGTCCGTCAGCAGCCCGATAGACAGGGCGGAAGCGCCCGTTCCCGTAACAGAAAGGTCTGTAAACAGGTTGTTGTTACCAAAAGCCACATCGGTGGCGTCGGACACAAAGTTTCCATTCGCCGCGCTATCTGCCGCCTGGAACGCTCCCCCCCGCCCTCCAGCTCGCAGATGATTGCCTGTGCCCAGTTGAAAGGCGCCCCCCCACCTGACACCCAGCTCCTTGCGAAAACTGGTATCAGCGGCCACTATGCGCGCCTCAATCTGCACCTGACGAACAGGGACGTCCACCTGACTCAGCAGCTCACGAATTTTTTTGAGTTGGCCCCGTGTTTCACGCACCAGCAGGCTGTTGGTGCGCTGTATGATCTGTACACTGCCCCGTTCTGACAAGGTCCTGTTGCCTTCTCCTCCCAACAAAACATTGGCGATTTCTTCCGCGTTCGCATAATTGATCTGCAACAGCTCTGTATGCAAGGGAGCCAGATCGCGCAGCTGCTTGCTGGACTCCAGCTGTTCCCGCTCCCTGTTCGACAACTCGGCCGCCGGCGCAACCACCAGAATGTTGCCGTCCTGCCTTTGGCCCAGACCGCGCGCACTCAGCACAATAGCCAACGCCTGATTCCAGGGAACATCCTTGAGGCGCAGGGTAATATTGCCGGTGACTGTATCACTGGCAACCAGGTTGAATCCCTTGAAATCGGCCAGAATCTGCAGCACATCGCGCACTGCAATATCCTGAAAATCCAGTGACATCAAGTCCTCTTCACGCGCGGCTGCCGGCTGCCCGGCGCTGACTGCCGCTGCGGTCTGCACCGCTGTGAAATCCTCGGTGACCGCTTTCTCCGGCACCAAAGCTGGCGTCACCTCTTGTTCCTGCCCAGGCGCTGCGGACGCGGTGGCTTCGTCTCCCAGACGCACATAGAGTGTGCTGTCCTGAATCCATGTGTCGTAACTGGCCGGCCGGGCCAGCGCCAGAACAACCCGGGTTCGTTCTTCGGTCTCAAGAACCGCAACACTACGCACGTAGGACAGGTCGACGGGAATCTGTCTATCAAGACGGCTGGCTGTCGCCATCATATCCAGTGCAATCCGGGCAGGCTGTTCTGTAACAAAGCCGGATACCGCTGGTGCCTCGCCCACAAAGGCCAGCCTCAGCTCATCCCTGCCGTCTGACAGTGCCTCGAAGCTCAGCTTGTCGAGAGTCGTCTGCGCCATAAGCTCGGCTGAGAGAAGCAAGACCAGCCCTCCTCCCAAACCTCGCGCCAGCATTGCCAAGCGATTTTGCTCATCCATGATTCAACTTCCACTTGCTTTGTCTGAATTATCCTGCCTGCTCTCTGCCTGCAAATGTCAGAGTACGAGGCCTGTGGACCCAGGCATCCTGCCCGTTTCGTACAATCTCCAGGATATGAACAGCTGCTTCTGTCACCTGTACAACGCGGCCATGATTGCGTCCCATATAATGGCCCACGCCAACGCGGTACACCTGCCCTTCCACCGACAGCAGGGCATAACGTCCGCTGCTATCCTCCAGGGTTCCTACCATGGTAAAGCTGTCAAATGAAAAGTCCTCCAACAACTCCCGCTCCCGCCCGGCAATGGGGCGGACACTGTCTGCCGAGGATCCATAGGTCACTTCATCCACCTGAACCGGCCTGTCGAAAGGACTTCTCTCACCTGAAGAGGCGTAGGTAAAGGCCTGGTAGGGAATGAAGACGGGCAGTGGCTTCGGCGGCGTAGCAGGCAGGCTGTGAACCTCCTCCATAAAGCAGGACAGATCACTGAAGCTGTTATCGTTGCTGCAGCTGGCCAGAACAAAAGAGGCAGCCATAATCAACAGGGTACGGCGCCTTGCCATCAGACAGACTCCTCATCACTGTAGCGATAAGTCCGGGCCTGCATCTCCATGGTCAGAATGCCGGACTTCTCGTCCTGGGTAATGGAAAAGTCATGCAGGGTCACGATGCGTGGAAGACTGGATACGCCGCTGACAAAATTCCCCAGGTCGTGATAACTCCCTCGTACCCGGATATTAATGGGGAGCTCTATGTGGAAATCGCGCTGAATCTCCGGCTGCAACTCAATGCTTTCTATCGTCAGGCCGGCACCGATGCCTGTGGCTGTAATGTCTTCCAGCAAGCCGGGCACTTCCGTATCTCCAGGCAACTGCCGGAGCAATGAGCCGAAGGTGGCATTCATGGTCATTACCTGTTCGCGGTAAGCCGCCAGACTGGCCGTCAGGGCCGCCTTGGTACGAAAGACCTGACGCAGGCGCAGCTCTTCGCTCTCGCCTTGATCCAGACGCGTGTTTATAGAGCCGAGATAAAACTGGAAACCCAAAGTCAGGGTCACGACGAAAATCAGCAGACAGAGCACAATCCTGGCCGCCTTGGGCCATGCGGCCAGGTTATCAAAATCAAGATCATTCACATTCAGCTGGCTGAGGCGCTCGATGCCCAGGCGGATTGTGCCAATCGTTTCCTGCAGCTTATCCATCTGTCACCTCTTCCGGGCGGGCTTGTGTCGGAGAGACCTGGGTGACCACCAGTTCGAAAGAACTTCCGGTGTTGTCATCCAGTGCCCTGACGTTTGTCAGCCCTGGATTGTCAAACCACAAGGAGCCGTCAAGTTGACGCATCAAACGGGAGACATGACGGTTGGATACAGCTACACCCTCCAGCTCGATTTGATTCCCCTCCATGCTCAGGCGCGCAAGATAAACCCCATCCGGAACGACTCGCACCAGCTCATCAAAGACTCGGACTATCACAGGACGATTTCCCTGGAGGCCTTGAATAACTTTTATTCTGGCCAGCAATTCTGTCCGACTTTCTTTCAGCACCCCGATGTCCTTTATTTTCTGGTCCAGCTCGTCTATGCCTTTTTGCAGGAAATTGTTGCGTGCTTGCTGGACATCAATCGCCGAGTTGATCATCCAGCTACGCAGGAAAATCAAAAGAACAGCCATAGCAAAAGCTGCAACAAGAAGCCCCAGAAAATGTCTCTTCTCTTCACGGCGCTGTTCTTCGCGCCAGGGCAGAAGATTGATTGTGGCCATCAGTCAGGGCACCTCATTCAAAGCTCCGCAACGCCAGGCCGCAGGCCGTCAGCATGGCGGGGGCTTCGCTCATCACAAGATTTTTATCAACCTGGCCGGATACCGCCATCTGCGCGAAAGGATCCGCAAGAACGCAGCGGATACCCGTGCGCTGGGCCAGAGCATCAGCCAGACCTGGCAAGGCCGCAATACTGCCTGTAAGTACCAGACAGGCGGGGTCACTCGACAGCACTGAGGACAGGCTCGATGAACACAGCTGCAGCTGACGGGAACTGTGCTGTACCAGCTGGTCGATTCGCTCCTTGTCATCAGCTTTGGCCAATCCTTCACAGGGCTGCTCCCGTGTATACAGGACTTTCCCCGCCTGGAGTTCATGCAGCCGTACGGCGGAAAGCTCCAGGTTAATCACGGCAACAGGAGCATCCTGTGCCTTCAGCTCCAGCTTGTCCTCGATGAGCGGCCAGACCCTTTCCAGCGCCAGCGACTGGATATCGACGACTTTGGGCACCAATCCGGCCAACGAAAGGGCAGCCTCATAGCCATCCACATGCTCCCGCCGACTGGCTGCTATAAACACCTCCATCTTCTGGTTCTGCGCGTCTCTTCCTTCCTGGGATTTTTTCCCTTCCTGATCGGCTTCCCCTTCCTGCGAAGCAGGCTTGAGGACCTCAAAATCCAGCGCCATTTCTTCCGGCGACCAGGAGACATGACGCCCTGCCTCTATGCCCGTCTGATATTCCAGATCCAGCTCACTGAGTGAGGCGTCCATCTGAACGACTTTGGTCATTACAACGGTATCGGGCAAGGCCACAGCCACCTGGCGACAAGATGTGCGTGTGCTGGCAAGGAGGCGTTCCAACACGGCTCCCATTGCTTCCGTATCCTGTATTCTTCCGTCGGCTATGACTTGGTCGGGAACAGACTCCACCGCACAACTTTCGATACGGTATTGGTCTGATTGACGACTGAGCTCGAGCAGCCTGACACAGACAGGACTGATATCGATGCCGAGAAGATGCCTGGATTTCTTTCTGGACAGACTGAACACCTGAAATTCCTCTGCCGTTCTTTTGGCTTGTCTGGTGGCTCTGTGGATAGTTATTGTATTATCGGCACAGCCCGGATTAGTTGAGTATCGGTCCTGGATCGCTGCCACCGATTTTCTGTCCTGGTGGAAGAACAGGGCAGCCAGATGCCATGCTCCCAGTGGATAACGTATTTCCCGTGAAAAAAATTTCCAGATTCTACCGATGGGTGCTGTGGCTCGCTTTGAGCTCTTGTAGCGGAGCGCTGCTGCTGGCCAGCAGTGGCTACCTGTACCTCAGCCCCCGTCTTCCCGATGTCAACGCCCTGCGGGACATCCAGCTCCAGACGCCGTTGCGCATCTATGCTGCTGACGGCAGGCTCATTGGCGAGTTTGGTGAAAAAAGACGCTTCCCGGTCGCCATAGAGCAGGTTCCGCAGAACATGATCAACGCTTTTCTGGCAGCGGAAGATTCCAGCTTCTACAGTCACAATGGCGTCAACCTTGCCGGGTTGGTGCGTGCGGCCCTGGAGCTGATTGCCACCGGACACAAGCAGTCAGGTGGCAGCACCATCACCATGCAGGTTGCCAGAAACTTTTTCCTGGGGCGGGAGCGAGAGTTTTCCCGGAAATTCAATGAAATTGTTCTGGCACTTGAAATCGAGAAAAGGCTGGAAAAAGACGAAATCATTGAGCTGTATCTCAACAAGATCTATCTGGGAAATCGCGCCTATGGCGTAGAAGCGGCAGCCCAGATCTACTACGGAAAGTCCATAGATCAGCTGGATCTCGCGCAGACCGCCATGATCGCCGGTTTGCCCAAAGCCCCCTCCCGCTTCAACCCCCTGGCAGACAGGGCACGCGCCCTGACCCGGCGCAACTGGATACTCAGGCGCATGGAATCGCTTGAGATGATCACCCACCAGCAATACACCCAGGCTGTCGCCCTTCCCATTTCCGCTGTCTGGCACGGACTGTCTGCCGAGCTTGAGGCACCCTGGGTGGCAGAAATGGTACGTCTCCAGATGATTGAGATGTACGGCACCAGTGCCTACACAGATGGGTTTGTGGTACACACCACCATCCGCAGTGACCACCAGGAATCGGCACAGGCAGCGATTGTTGCAGGCGCCCTGGCGTATGACACCCGTCATGGCTACAGAGGGGAAGAACGCAAGCTGGGGCCTGGCAAGCAACATTGGCTGGAGGTCCTTGATGACACCCCGGCCGTCCATGATTTACAGCCGGCTGTAGTGGTGAAAGTCTCGCCGCAAAAGGCTGTCCTGCTGCTGCGCGGCGGCGAGACTGCAGAGCTGAATGTCAAAGGCCTGCTGTGGGCGCGAAAATGGATCAGCGTCAACAGTGTCGGGCCCGTTCCCAGGCATGCCAATGACCTGCTGGAGCCCGGCGATCTGATACGAGTCCGGGCAACAGCAGACGGTTGGCAACTGAGCCAGATTCCCGACATACAGGCCGCTTTTTTGTCTCTGCGGCCTGAAGATGGTGCCATTACGGCTCTGATTGGAGGCTTTGACTTTCAGAGCAGCGAATATAACCGGGCGACTCAGGCGCGACGTCAGGTGGGCTCCTGCTTCAAACCCTTTGTCTATGCTGCGGCTGTTGACAAGGGGCTAAGCCCTGCCACCCTGGTCAACGATGCACCGCTGATTTTTGACGATGATCAGCTGGAACGTTACTGGCGACCGCAAAATGACAGTCGCAATTTTCTTGGTCCCATCCGGATGCGGGAGGCGTTTTATCGCTCACGCAATCTGGCATCCATCCGGCTTCTACAGCGGATAGGTCTGAACTACACCATCGCGCGACTGACGAAAATGGGGCTTCCACGCGAAGGCATGCCCCACAACCTGACGCTGGCCCTGGGGACCCATACATTGACGCCGCTTGAACTGGCAGCAGGACACGCCATGTTTGCCAATGGCGGGTTTCGCATCACCCCTTACATTATCGATAGCGTGGAACGGATGGGAACACGGGTGTTGACAGCCAATCCCCTGGTTGCCTCAACGACCCAGGAGCAGAACAAGCCCGATGCCCGTCAACTACCCAAAGAGAAAGAGACAGGCCCCACAAGCAGTGACAGCCTGTTGCAACACAGTGACATATTGCAGGAAGACACAGGTACCAGCCCCCACCGGCAAGCCCCTCGTGTTCTGGACGCCCGTGTCAGCTACATCATGCGTGACATGATGAGCGACGTGATCAAACGCGGCACCGGAAGAAAAGCCAGGGTTCTGGGGCGTTCGGATCTGGCCGGAAAAACAGGCACCACCAACGATAACCAGGATATCTGGTTCTCGGGCTTTGCATCCGATCTTCAGGCCACTGTCTGGCTTGGATTTGATCAACCCCGACCATTAGGCTGGAGAGAATTTGCCAGTCTGGGACCTCTCTCGATCTGGATAGATTTTATGAAAGAGGCCTTGAAAAACATTCCGGAGCGGCTGCCGAGCAGGCCAGCAGGACTGGTGACGCTGAAAATCGATCCGCACACTGGCCTTCCCACAAGCAGTAGTGGAACAGGTGGCGTTTTTGAGCTGTTCCGTGCTGAGGATGCCCCTGATGAGCCCGCGCCAAGATCTGACGACATAGACACAGATGACGAATTCGATCCTGAAGACATACTTTAGGGTCCGTTGAACTATGCAGAACAATGGGCGGATGCTCAGAAGCTCCGAGTTGCATACAGCTTCTCAGCGGCTCCTGCGTGCTTCTGGCTCTGTCGACGGAAAATCAAGGGACGAGAACCACCGCAACACTTGATGAAGAATCCATGTCTTCAGTACAACGCAAGGACGCTCAAGGATAGAGCATCCTTGCGCCGTCTGTGCGGACCTGCACGCAGCCATCTGATGGGCCAGGTGACAGTCGCTCTGAAGGGTTGAAAAACGGGCAGCCAACTTGCGATGCACAAGACAAGGGCAACAGATAATCTCCGGCGAGGATTTTCCGGCGGGGGAGATAGTCTTTGGAAGATAGTCGTTGGAAGATAGTCGTTGGAAGATAGTCGTTGGAAGATAGTCGTTGGAAGATAGTCGTTGCAAGATAGTCTTTGCTGATTGAGTGTGGGCTGTGGAGGTCATGCCCATCCCCATCTCTCTGCTTGTTCAAGACTTCCCGAAAAGAGAGAAACTGCCTGGGGCCCGCCTGCCCTGCTGCAAGCAAGACAGATGGGGCATTCCAGGGACCGTTTTGGCTGTCAGGCTCCGGAGACTACGAAAGCCTGTCAGCCCCTTGTGCGCGCCTGCGTTTTGACGAGCGCTCGCACCAGAAGGCAGAGCAAGCGTAGGTCCCTGGCCTCTGGAAGCGGCCGGGAGACAGTAATTCCCGTTCCGGATCTGGCTCTCCGGACTGGCACAGGAGCCGCTTCTCACTCAATTGACATGCTCCCCGCCCTGAAGGGCGGGGCTTGCCGCGCACTAGGTCAATGACTCATGGCCCTGCGGCCGAATTTTATACAGATACTCTTCGCAAACAAAGAACAGCCCGGCCATAATTGCGCTGGCCAGAACGACAAAAGCCAGCACCAAAGTGTTCGTCAAGGGCAAGCTTGCCATGATGACCCCTGCCACAGAAGCTACAGCGATCTCCAAAAAAAACAACAAGCCAGCTCCTGTGTCCGTGTCTTTGGTCCCCAGGCCAGCCAGTGCTCTGGCCTGGCAGCATGGCAGCAGCAGGCCCAACCCCAGCTCATACAGAATCAGACCGGTCACCAGACCGGTGACAGACTCCCCGTGACTGGCGAGGGCACTGATGACAATGACCCCCGTACCTGTTGCCAACAGGAGCCAGGCCACCTGGGTCACTCGCGTTTTCCCCCAGGCATCCGTCAGGCGGCCAGCACAGGCACTGGTCACTACATAACCGGAAAGTATCAGGCCACAGAGTAGTCCGTAGTGGTACGGGGTCATACCCCGGGATTCCACCAGCAAAAAAGGACCTCCAAGAACAAATACAAACGCGCCGGCAAAGGCCATGGCGGCGCTCAAGGCGGGCAGAAGATAACGCACATTGCTCAACACTCTGTAGAAACTGCCCGTCACGAGGGTCGACCCGCCGCTGGAGGTGGCTGAGGCTGCATCAGGTAACAGATTGACAGCCAGCAAGAGCAACAGCCCAACCGTAAACATAAGCACGAAACCGGCCTGCCACCCCCAGTAGTCTTGCAGAATGCCACCCAGGAAGGGAGCCAGCGTAGGAACCAGCATCATGATGCTGCTGAGCATACCAAGGACATGAATCTCTTTGGCCGTGCCGAAAAACTGACGGGCCAGGGTGCGGGACAAGGCCACACCAAAACAGCCAGACATCCCTTGAATAAGGCGAGCAGACAGCAGCACTGTGACCGAGTCCGTATTCAGTATGGCCAGGGTGGCCAGCAGATAGACGGCGTACCCTGCCGCGAGAAGCCGCCGTTTGCCGAAGCGCTCCGCAAGGGGGCCTACCACAATCATTGAGAATGCGAAGCCCAGCATGAACAGACTGACAGTCCATTGTGCTTTGTCTGGCGTCGCGCCAAAGTCCGAGGCCAGCGCAGGCAGCGAAGGTGTGAATATATCTATGGAGAGCGGCCCCAGAGCCGCGCAGCACGCCAATACAAACAGCGTCAGGCGTGGCCAACGCATCGGGCACAAACGGTACATGTCAAAGCGGTTCCAGTGAAAGTGACAAGGAGGACAACAGCTGAAAAGCCCGGGAGTATACGGCAAGATGCCATTTCATGGATAGCTGTCAGACAGCACCCCTTTCTCGCAACATTGACACGGCAAAAAACAGACTGGAACAACCGGCCCTGTTGCATGATGGCCTCCAGGGTTGGCACCGTGAACCAAGAGCTTTTCGGAGGAAAAACAAGTGCAACCGATTCAACGACAAGATGGATCAAAGATCCTTGTGTCCTGAGGATGTTGCGCGCCATGACGTTCTTGCACGTTTGGCAAGCTGATGGCCTGCATTTGCCTTGCTTGAATCCACCGGCTCCCTGCTGTAGGTTTTTCATTGAGGTGCAGCTCGCATCCTCTTCTGGAAAAGGGGGCTTCCCGGAAACAGGATGGGCGGCTGGTGACGAGCTGAAACAAACAGAGCAGACGCAGCGAGAGAGGGAACTCATGTCGAAAGGCAACAACAGGCGCAATCATACCAAGCCACTTATTTCCGCAGCTTTTGCACTTTGTGCCACCTTGTGTGCACCTGCAAGTCAGGCCGGGTTTACCTTTGAGAACAACGTCGATGACATTGCCGGGGCAGCAGCGCGCTACGATGTGCTGATCAGTCACCCTCCCGTTGGGCTTGTGATTCCGGGTTTCAAACTGGCGGGCATTCTTGCTGGTGAGGAGGCAACAGGAGCGGTCAGAGGATTATCCGCACACAATGTCCAGTCGGACGTCAATTACCGTGTAACTCTGATAGCCAAAGGCAGCACCATGGGTGAAGTCATTACCAGTGGTAGTGCCCAGTACAAAGGCTTGGGGCTGTTTTCCAAGGATCAAACATCAGATGTAAGAGCCGTTATCAGGCACATCGAGTTGCGGGATCCTTACGGTGCCTTGCTTCGGGTGACTGCGGCGGCAGCAGCAGGCTGCCAGGTGAGCAAAACGGGGCGAATCAGCTTTCTGGACAGGATCACCACATGCGCTTTTGAGGTGACAGGTGAGAAGCTTGCTCGCATAAAATCGCTACCGGGCCAGGCCCGTTACACTGTCAGAGCTGCCGATAACGCCAAGCCAGGCGGACAATACTCCAATGTACTGGAGTACAGGATCGAGCAGGTCAGCACCTGATGCCAGGAGAAAGTTCCTGACGGTCCCCTGCCTGGAACTGCGCGCATCAGTTCCAGGTTCCGGCTGAAGACTCTCACCTCCCTGGCATCAACGGGCTGGTTGTGCAAATGCTGGCGACAACTCAGATACCGCAGCCAGCTGCCAGCGCCCGGGGCCTTGCCTTGAAACCGGTTTCCAATCCAATGCATGGCGCAACTGTGACCGACGGTGACATGCCGAACCCGGGATCTCCTGGTTCCGGGGCCGGCGGCCAGCTTGCCGTACTGTTTTTCGGCTACCCAGGGGCACTCCTTTGGTTTGAACTGGTCTGCCATAGAGTAACCAGCCTGCAAACAAGTGATGAAAATGTCGTGCCTCATTTTTCCGGATGCAGTCGTTCTTGCTGTCTCCCTTGATACCCCTGCTCTCTTCGGCGATTGTGTCAGACATCCTCTTTTTTTTTCCCTGGCTCGCGTCGATAAGGCCAGTCATATTTTCGAATACAGGGACGCAGTATTCGGAAAATGAAAATATTCATAGAGTTGACGTCAGAAATATCGTCTGTAGAATCCGTGAGTGCCTCGCCCGACTGTGCAGCCACTGCGCCAATTAGTCTGTGGCAGGAAAAGGATCTGAAGACAAAAAAACGACACAAGAACATTGTTTGGATACCATGAAAACATCAAATAATTACAAAAAGACTCCTTTGGTAGCGGCCTGTTCGCTACCCGTGCTTCTGTTCTCTGCAATGAGCCTGGCTGAACCCACGTTCCAGAGAAACCTTGACGACGTTGCGGGATCTGAAGCCCACTACGATGTAAAAATAGCCCGGGATGCGGTGGGTTTTGAATTGCCGGGTTTCGAGATACTCGACCTCCCTATAGGAGCAGAAGCAAACGGGGATGTTAAAGGACTTAGCGTTGTTTCTGTCAGTGCAGCAGACAATTACCTTGTGACTTTGCGTCCCAGATCCGGCTCTATGGGTGCCGAAATTGAAGGCAGTGATGGAAAGGCCGTTGGTGTGTCCCTGTCTACAGACAACGCCGGTACAGACATAAGGGCTGTTATCGTTTCCATGGGGCTGCACAGGGCGAATGGCAGTCCTATCCCTGTGGCAAAGAAAATCGGATGCAATGTCAACCCGCAAAAGACACGCGTCGTGTTCGATGAGGTGAACGGTGCAGTATGCGGCTTTACCGTTAGTGGAGCAGATTTGGATGCGGTGCCACCGAATGTGCCGGGTTCTGTAAGCTACCAGGTCAGGGCTGCCACAAATGCCATGGCGGGTGCCACCTACTCCGGCATACTCGAATACACGATTGAAGCGGACAGCGTCTGATTTTTCCGACCACGGCTCTTCTCGGCAGCCGCTGTTCCAGATTCGGCAGTCCCCTTGCAGGGTTTGCGAGCGGTGGTTGCCGAGTCGACCATGAAGATCGCTTTCCCCTTCACCTTGTAAGTGAACACCTGTCCGCCGGGGCAAAGACACCGCCGGACGGGGTTATTTTCGCCGTTCTGTTAACCGGTTTCCGGGAGACTCTCTTGTGAAACAGAATTATCTCAACACATTATTGGTATTTTTCGCATCCTTGCTGCTGTCAGGCTCAGTGCTGGCCGCCAGCTACAGGGTATCGCCCTTGACCATTAATTTTGGCCAGCAGGAGCCGGGTTACGCAGGACCTGACAACAGTCGCACCCTGACAATCAAAAACGAAGATGCCCGCCCGCTGTATCTTTCCCTGGATGTAAAAAAAGTGATCAACCCTGGTCGAAAGGATGAAGCCTTTGTCAGCCAGTCTGACATGGATCCGAAAAAATTCGGCCTGGTACTGAACAACACCAAATTGATCATTCCACCAGGCCAGGAGCGCACCCTGGTTGTCATGTCCCTGATGGATTCCGCGCAGCTTGACCAGGACGCCACCTACCGTATCGTCACCACGCCGATGCAATCTTCCCGCTTTCTCAGCGAAGCCACAGAAGGCGTTGCCAGTGGCGTCGCCATGGTATTGCAGTACGGTATACACGTGTTCGTGCCCCCCGAAAATCCTGACGACAGCGTTCGCTTTGCGCAAAACGGCAGCCGGGTATCCCTGAGTCATACAGGAAACAGCTTTAACTCAGTGTCCAATGTTTACTATTGCCCCTTGAGCACAGACGTCAGCAACATTACCCGGGAGTACCAGCACAACAATCTGGACACTATCCGGGACCAATTCAAGTGCCAACGAACCGCCGGGGCTGGTTTTCTCCATGTCGGACAGGAGTTGACCTATGACATTCCTGAAGGGAAAAAGCTTGTTTTGATCATGTACAACCATGGAAAGCGCAAGGCACGGGGATTTGTCAGTTAGCCAGCTGGTAAAGCTCATCTGTGACTGACCGGCGATCATCCTTTTCAGGTAGATCATGTCGTTGGTCGCTCCTGCGGGTGTTGTGCCTGCTTGCGCTGGTAATGGGACACGGGCGGTGCCTGCAGGCGGCCTGGATCCAGTCCGATGAGCTGCCCCCCGGTTTTGAGTCTCTGACAGTGCAACAAACCGTCAGCATCTGGTTTCAGGGAGCGAAACTGGGCGAGGCGCCCCTGGTAGTGCAGAACGGCACCTTGCACCTCGAACACGTGCCTGCGCTGGACTTGGCCAGCCGGGGGCTACTGACGGACAAAATCCCTGTGGTCACCCGTTTTCTGCAGGGCAACCCGGCGACAAACACCCACCACCTGTGCCCGGACCCGAAAAAACTCAAGCTGACCTATGACGACCTGTGCCAGCCAGTGTTGACCCGCCAGGTGGCCTTGGTGCTGAACGAAACCAACCGCAATTTGTACATTTTCGTCAACCCGAAGTGGATTGATACCCGCGCCAGTCACCTGCCACGACTGCTGCCGGATTCTACCGCCGGCTTGTCCTGGTTTGTTGGCAACCAGGTGGATTCTTTCTGGTCGAATGCAGCCGCAGGAGGAGAGCAACGCTCTGTCAGTCTGCAGCAGCACTACGCCATCAGTTGGGGAAACAGCAACCTGGAAGCTGATCTTTCCAGGGAATGGCAAAGCGCGGACGCCAGCCCCTGGCGGCTGCATGGTATCCAGCTGCTGCACAGAAGCGCAGGCCATTATTACCAGGCGGGAACCCTGAATGCTGTAGCGGCAGACAACATCCCCCAACCAGGCTTTCTGGGACTGGCCATAGGCAGAGACCGGGCCGCAGCCGATATCAGTGCGTCTCAGGGAAGCCCTCTGGTGCTGACACTGGAGGGGCCTTCCCAGGTCAGTGTCCGCAATCAGTACACTGGACGCCTGCTGTACAGCGATGTGCTCTTCCCGGGTATTCAACAATTGGATACGCGTGCGTTCCCGGAAGGGATCTATCCGGTAACCATCACCATTACCAACATCAATGGCCGGAAACGTCAACTGAGCCAGGTCTATATCAAGCGTGCTTCCATTCCCTTGTCCGGCTACCCCTATTACGATTTTGGCGCTGGGTGGTTGGCCTCAGACCGTCAGGCTGATGCGAAAAGCATCCAGCTGCCAGGCTACGACTTCTCCTCTCCTGCCTTCTTTGCCCGGAGGCATCAGGCCCTGGGGTACAGCAGTGCCCTGGCCGCCGGTCTGCTGGCCCATGAAAAGGGAGCCGTTGCCAGCCTGACCGGAGACTGGTACGGAACGCACACTCTGGCCTCGTTCAGTGCCACGGCCTCTTCAGGGGGATCAGTTGGTCTGGGCTCCACCCTGTCATGGGTTCTGCTGAATCCTGATGTCACATGGAATATTCATCTGGACAGAACATGGGAAGGTTCTGACCAGTTTTTTTCGGACCAGTATCGCTGGCAGCAGGATGTGCGTTTTTCCCGGGAGTGGCGCGACTATGCTCTGTCGGTTCATGCGGGCCTGTCCGGATCCAGGGAAGAGTCCCAACGGGCCAGCTATGGCCTTTCGATAGGCAAAAGCTGGCACTATTCGGTCACCGACCACAGTGCCCTGTCCCTGGCTTTCACCGCCGGACAAGATGACAGGGGCCTGTTGGCCACCCTGTCGCTGACCCTGGGCTATACCAGGACACCCTGGCGGCTGGGGCTTGAGCTGGACGCACCTTTGGTATCAACCCGGGGTGGGGGCGCCGCAGATGAACTCAGGGGACAGGTCTACGGTTCCATGCAGCAGTCTGTGGGCGAAGGAGAAATGGCAGTCGGTGGCCAGATGGAGTTCCGGCAGGACCGCAGCGATCCCACCCTGACAGGGGGCCTGTCCTGGGTGCATCCGGCCTTCAGGGCTCGGGGTGGTTTATCCAGGTCGTCTGACCAGACGCTTCTGAACGCTTCCGCCAGCTTCGCCCTTGCTGGTACAGGCACCCGGACATCGATAACGGGCAACTCGCAGACGGCAACAGGCGTGCTGATCGATGTCGACGGGCCTGCCACTGAACGATACCAGGTGATGATCGACGGGCAAGCCTATGCGTCCGGCAGAGCAGGACAATCCCTGTTTGTCCCCCTGCCCGCTTTCAGAACCTACAAGGTCGCTGTGCTCATTCGCTCTCTCTCCTACAGGATATCCCAGGACACCAGTATGCTGACGCTCTATCCCGGTAATATCGAGCACGTTTACAGAACCTTGTTGCGCAGTCGGATTTATATGACGCATCTGGTGAATGAACAAGGGCAACCTCTGGCCAGCGTCAGCCGGATCAATGATCAAGGGGATCTGGCGTTTTCTGATGACAAGGGCTTTATTCAGTTTTCTGCCATGGAGAACGAGAAGGAGCTTGTTTTCCAAAGAGAAAATAATGGCGAGTGCCAGATTGACCTGCCTGACTCCGGGAAGGAGGAAAGCCTGGTCTATAGGGATACCATGGTCTGCCATCCAGTCTGAGGACAGCTTTGGTGAAGGAAAAAATGTTAAAGGCCGAATAAGCGCTCGCCTGGACCCATGGATCAGGTCATAAGATGGTGTAGCAAAGTTTTTCCCTTTGGGTGCGATGCCCGTCCGGCGACAGAAAAAGGCTGCCTGGTTTTGGCCTGCTATTTTGCTGCATGGGATCCTTGTGGTCTCTGGTATGCTCTGCCTTCTGATTGGGGCTCGAGTCACGATCAGTGGCAGCAAGCTTTTCAAATATGTCACAGTCGTCTGCCGCCCAGATCCAGGGCAGTGGATGTTGCATTATGTCGCTCAATGTCTTTCCTGTTGCCCCTGCCCCCTCTGCTTATGGCTTCCTGCGTCAACAGAGGGCTGTTTACGACAGGGCTGATAATTCTGCCGCAGTAGTTCCAGCGCGATTCTTTTCACCCGGTTATTCTTCTGAACATCATTGATACAAGCCCGTTGGCTCGCAGGAAAAGAACCGTCCCTCCTTCTTTCAGATTCTTTCAGGTCGTCAAGCATGATCGGGCAGAAGTGCGAACGCTTGCAGACACTGACAGTTATTTCACAAAATATGCAACGCCTTCTGACGCGCGGCACCATCCGGAAAGCACAGCAAGCGCGAGCAAGCATCATTTTTGCGTACGGCTTCACCCGATGCAGAAGCTGAGGCTGGAAAAAAACGGCAGCGAAAGCGAAAACACCACTGGGGTTACCAATTGAGCTGACAGTTACTCCTTGACCCATGGCAGTATATGCGACTCCTTCTGATGCACAGCACCATCCGGCAAGCACAGCAAGCGCGCGCAAGCATCGTTTTTGCGCACGGCACCATCCGGAAAGCACAGCAAGCACCGTTTTTGCGTACGCCTCCATCCTGATGCAGAAGCTGAGGCTGGATAAAAATGACGGCGAAAGCGAATACACCACTGGGGTTACCAATTGAGCTGACAGTTATTCCTTGACCCATGGCAGTGTATGCGACACCTTCTGATGCGCGGCACCATCCGGCAAGCACAGCAAGCATCGTTTTTGCGCACGCCACCACCCTGATGCAGAAGCTGAGGCTGGATAAAAATGACGGCGAAAGCGAATACCTCACTGAGGTTACCAATTGAGCTGACAGTTACTCCTTGGCCCATGGCAGTATATGCGACTCCTTCTGATGCGCGGCACCATCCGGCAAGCACAGCAAGCATCGTTTTTGCGCACGCCACCATCCTGATGCAGAAGCTGAGGCTGGATAAAAGTGACGGCGAAAGTGCATACCTCACTGAGGTTACCAATTGAGCTGACAGTTACTCCTTGGCCCATGGCAGTATATGCGACTCCTTCTGATGCGCGGCACCATCCGGCAAGCACAACAAGCATCGTTTTTGCGCACGCCACCACCCTGATGCAGAAACTGAGGCTGGATAAAAGTGACGGCGAAAACGAATTCACCACTGGCGTTGCCAATTACACGCAACAGCTGCTGATCCATGCAACGCTGAGAGGAGCTTGAACAAAAAACGCCGCCCGCAGTTCGCATGGAACAAACCGTGCCTTGCGCATGTTACTCCCACTCACCGTTTGCAGTCTCCGTTTGCAGTCTCCGCTTGCTGTTTCTACTTGCACCCATTATCTGCACTCAGGGCCCGCACTTATCACTTGCCTTCACCGCCCGCACTTATCACTCAAATCCTGCACCCACTCCTCAAATTTCAGTCAATTACAGTCGGTTGTGGAATGTGTGAAGAAGCCCACCCGCGCCAGCTACAACCCCTGATGTCAGTAGGCCCTTTCTGGACAAAGAGACTTGTTCGCAGCGTCCTTGTCTTACTTCTACCAAACGAACGAATGCGACATCGCTCCCTCCCTCAGAATCATTGGCTTCCGTCACAAACTTCTTGAGCTCATCGGATTCTGTAGCCAATGACACAAAGGAAAAACCAAATAAAGTCTGTGCATAGACTCAAAAGTCTGGCAGAAAAAAACCAGCCTCTCGGTTGCGGGAATCGCCGCTCCAGCGCAAAGGACGGGAGACGAGGTCGACAGTCTGCCATAGGTGCACCTCGTTCCGTTTTCTTTCGTCCTTTCGTCGTCCTTTCGTCGTCCTTTCGTCGTCCTTTCGTCGTCCTTTCGTCGTCCTTTCGTCGTCCTTTCGTCGTCCTTTCGTCGCCCTTTCGTCGCCCTTTCGCCCTTTCGCCCTTTCGCCATAGACGCAAGAAGACGCAAGAACACAAGGTCTCCTTCCCTCTTCCCGTCTGTCACAAACGCAAAGCACTCCATTTCTCTTGCGGCATCTTGTCCGCCTTGGCAGCTGCCAAAAATCTGTTCCTGTTGCTCTCCTCGCCTTGAACATCTGCGGCCGGATTTCCCCCTCATGGAACCATGGAACCATGGAACCATGGAACAGCCCGGCTGCAGTCCCTCTTCGAAGGCAGCTGTCTGAAACTCACTTCAGATCGCACGGCTGCCTTTTCCTGACAGCCCACCTCCCCTCCCTGAAACGGAGGGAGGCAGCTCACAAACCATCACTGGCTGAATGCTGCTTGCGCAGGTGACAACAAAATTGTTCGCGGCAGCTGTTCCTCGTCGTCGCTCCCTACCCCTGGTAGCGACAGCGCACTCTGGGAAGCCGTGAGGGAAGCCGTTTGCGCAGGCACATAGTGCCTCCTGGCGTACGTCATGCCATCCTCTGACACCGGCTGTTTTTGCTCCGTTCCCCTCACACTGACTCCTGACTCTACGCTGTCTTCCGTACTGGCTTTCAGCAGCCCCCCTCCCTGATCCATCAAAGGCTGCATTACCCAAGGCTCAATCAGAAGCTGTCTGACGCCCCGCAAAAACTCAGCGACGCTGGCGGTGGTAAAGCCATAACCCAGAGAGCGCAGAACCGGCTTCAAATAGCTGCCTCCGGTCATTCCCTCGGCAAGCTGGGAAGCCGCTTGCAATGTGAGTGCCGCTCCCAGAGTCAGCCCCATGCGAACGGCTGTGCTGTACGCCAGATTGGGGTTCTCTCCCTGCAAGCTTTCATCAAGGAGCTGGGCAAGGCCGACGCCCAGATTGACACCAGTGTTCTCGGTTGTAAGGTCGGTCAAGAGCGACCCCAAGCTGGCTTGACCAGTATCTGTCAC
Source organism: Kistimonas sp. bin40 (assembly GCA_002238585.1). Classification (GTDB taxonomy): domain Bacteria; phylum Pseudomonadota; class Gammaproteobacteria; order Pseudomonadales; family Endozoicomonadaceae; genus Sansalvadorimonas. The sequence continues at coordinate 19,417 of MPMQ01000012.1, forward strand.
AGGGCCACGCAGGTAATGCATGGGAAGCGCAGCAGACGCCAGAAGCCCCGATGTGACCAGATGCCGTTCAGCCTTGTTGCCATAGGTGCGAGCGGCCAGTGTGGAAACCAGACCTTTCATTTGCTGGAACAAACCGATAGTTGCCGGACGCAGGAGGAACGCTTGCATCCAGGTGAGGTTGTTGTCCTCAGCGTTGGCGGCTGCGTTGATGTTCTGGGTGAGCAGCGACAGAATAAGCCCGCTTTCCAGCAGCGAGGTGACCCGCCCCAGGATTGTGCGTTTTTCAGCCTGTTGCTGTGAATCTGTTGTGCCCAGCGTAAGGTCCACCAGTATGTTATTCAGGTTTGACAGCGCCTCCATCAGGAAGCCCTGGCTGATGACTGCGTGGGAAAAGCCGATCACGGAGTTCCAGTCCTGAGACGCAGGAGGCGCTGTCGCTGCTCTTTGCGCTGCCATGAACACGAGCCCGCCTAAAGCAGAAGCCGTAAGGTTCGCCAGCAGTTCATCCCCGGGCACGCTATTTGAGGCCAGAATCTGGCGTAGCATCTGGCTCGTCCCGTCGGCGCTGTTGCGGGTGGACAGGATAAGGCTCTTTCTCATGAACTCCCTTCCCGTACGCGTCAGGGGGTTGCCGTCGAATTGGCGTCTGAAACTGAGAGTCTCACCTTCGTACCATCGTGCGTAAATAGTGCCCAGCAGTTTCCAGGACACCATGCCGAGCAATCCAGTCGTCAGAAACCCTCCCGCAGTTGTCATGGTTTTTGCCATGGCCAATGCTTCATCCTCGGCGGAGGCCTTGTCCTCAGGAGAACCCTGCAACGGAAGCTGCAGGGTGATGTCGTTGGTGTCGCCGGTACCGTTGTCAGCAAGAAGGCGAGATCCGATAACATCCGGGGCGCGCCAGAAGTTTTCTTCGAGGCTGTCGTCGGGGGCCTGCTGGTTGGCAGACACGTCTTGCAAGAGGCCGCCCCGGCTGCTGTTTTCTGTGTTCCTTGTTGGCCATGTGCGCAACGGAGATGATGACTGGTCCTGCGCGTTACCATGTAGCGCGGAGATGCTCAATGTGACCGCAAGAACCAATGCCGCAACGCGTTGTGGTTTGCGCTGCTGTGTGTGCTGTGCCTGGTGCGCCATCTTATGCTCCTGATATACCCAGAATGCCCAGATGCTCCGCCTCCATGGGTGGGGCTTGGTGCGTATCCGCTGTGCCTGTCCGCTGGCGCCTGTACGATAGTAGATACTTTTCAGGAAGTTGCTGCCCTCTCCCCGGATTTTTCTTAACTTTATGCGGAACGGGGGGATGCAACTTGGCGGGTGCGGGTGCGGGTAGGGGTGACAAGATGCTGCCGAAATGATGCTTGTGACTGGAAGGGGGGGTCAATGGTCGGTATGATCGCTTGCTTTCCTCGACGGACCTGCGGGTCAGCGCATTCTCGATTGGTACCAGAGTCAAGATAAGCCATGCCAGTGATAACACTACCCGATGGTAGTCAACGTGAATTTTGTGAGCCTGTCTCTGTTCTGGACGTGGCAGAGAGCATAGGAGCGGGACTTGCCAAGGCTTGCCTCGCCGGGCGTGTTGATGGAGTACTCGTCGATGCTGACTTTGTCATCAATACGGACGTTGGCCTTTCTGTAGTCACAGCCGGCGACCCGGAAGGTCTGGAAGTTATCCGTCACTCGACGGCCCATTTGTTGGCAATGGCAACACAGGATCTTTTCCCGCAAGCTCAAGTCACTATAGGACCGGTGATAGAGGACGGCTTCTACTACGATTTTGCCTACGAACGCGGCTTCAATACAGACGACCTGGCTCGTATAGAACAGCGCATGCAGGAATTGGCCCGGCAAAACCTCACAGTCAAACGGCAGCTGATGTCCCGGGCTCAGGCCCTGGAAACTTTTGACGCATTGGGCGAAAGCTACAAGGTCGAGATTATTCGTGAGCTACCTGAAGGCGAAGATATTTCCGTTTACAAGCAGGGAGACTGGCAGGATTTGTGCCGTGGTCCCCATGTGCCTTCGACAGGCCGCCTTCGCTTCTTCAAGCTGATGCGCGTGGCCGGTGCTTACTGGCGAGGCGATGCCAGCAATACCATGCTGACCAGAATTTACGGGACCGCCTGGTCCGACAAGAAGTCGCTTCAGGCGTATCTGGAGCGTTTGCAGGAGGCAGAAAAACGGGATCACCGCAAGCTCGGAAAGCGACTGGATCTGTTCCACTTCCAGGAGGAAGCGCCAGGAATGGTGTTCTGGCATCCGGCTGGCTGGAGCTTGTATTCAACTTTGCAGCAATACATGCGTAACAAACAGACCGCATACGGCTACCAGGAAATCAGGACGCCGGCCTTGGTGGACTTGTCTTTATGGGAAAAATCTGGCCATGCAGAAAAATTCGGAGACGATATGTTTACTCTGGATTCTGGCGGCAAAGCCATGGCTCTCAAGCCCATGAACTGCCCGTGTCACGTTCAGGTCTTTCGTCAGGGGTTGCGCAGTTACAAGGATTTGCCGCTGCGGTTGGCCGAATTTGGATCCTGTCACCGAAATGAGGCATCAGGCGCGCTCCATGGCCTGATGCGGGTGCGAGGCTTTGTTCAGGATGATGCTCATATCTTTGTAACGGAGGAGCAGATTCAGTCGGAAGTCATAAGGTTTATCGACTTTCTGCACGAGGTATACGACGATTTTGGCTTTGAACGACAATCGCTGATGTACAAATTGTCGACACGACCTGATCAGCGTGTGGGCTCAGACAGCATGTGGGATAAATCGGAAAAAGCCTTGGCGCTGGCGTTGGATACGCTGGAACTGCCCTGGCAGGAGCTGCCTGGTGAAGGTGCTTTTTACGGACCCAAAGTGGAGTTTTCACTGAAAGACAGCATAGGACGGGTCTGGCAGTGTGGTACTGTGCAGGTGGATTTTTGTATGCCCGGCCGCTTGGGAGCTGAATACGTGGATGCGCAGGGCGAGCGCCAGACGCCTGTAATGTTGCACCGGGCAATACTCGGCTCTTTCGAACGGTTTATCGGCATACTCATCGAGCATTGTGAAGGACGGTTTCCTGCCTGGCTGGCGCCGGTTCAGGTTGTGGTAGCGTCCATCGCAGAACGCCAGTCTGCCTACGTGCAGGAACAGGTGAACAAGCTGCAGCTTGCAGGGTTTCGTGTTCAGGCAGACTTGAGAAACGAAAAAATTGGTCTTAAAATTCGGCAGCGCACATTGGAGAGAGTCCCTTGGATCCTGGTCGCCGGAGACAAGGAAGTGCAAACCGGCACTCTTGCCGTGCGTGAGCGTTCCGGGGAAAAGCTCGGGTCCATGACGCTTGAGGCCTTCCAGCGCTTGCTGGAGGCGGATATCGCCCGCTTCAGTCGTCAATGGAACCCAGTCGATTTTCTGGGTACGTCAGAGTAGAGAAACAGGAGAAGTCATAATCAAACGTTCGAATCCACGGAATCAGCGGCAGCAGTCGAGCAGAGCCCAGTGTAATCAGGGTATCCGTGCCCGGGAAGTGCTTCTTATCAACCCTGACGGTACAGCGGAGGGCGTTGTACCGCTGCGCCAGGCGCTTGAGCGAGCAGAGGAGTACGAGCTGGATCTTGTCGAAATCAATGCTACGGCCACCCCTCCGGTGTGCAAGATCCTTGACTATGGCAAGTCCCTGTACGATGACCAAAAACGCAGTCGTGCCTCGAAGAAAAAGCAGGTGCTTGTCCAGGTCAAGGAGGTGAAGTTTCGCCCGGGGACCGATGCTGGTGATTACCAGGTCAAGCTGCGCAAGCTCAGGCGTTTTCTGGAACAAGGGAACAAGGCAAAAGTTTCCCTGCGTTTCAGGGGTCGCGAAATGTCACACCAGGAGCTGGGCAAGCAGTTGCTGGAACGGATTGGGAAGGATCTCGAAGACTTGGGCGGAGTAGAGCAACATCCCAAGCTGGAGGGACGTCAACTTATCATGGTTGTGGCACCCAAGCGTCGGCCTGAGAAGCCCAGGGAACCCAGGAAAGAATCAAAACAAGAGCCCAAAGCCCCCGTAGAAACACGCGGGCCTGAAGAGCCAAAAGAAGAACTGAAACAGGACCTGAAAGAAGGTCCGCAAGAGGATCCGGTAGAAGATCCAGAAGAAGAGGCCAATGGAGAGGCCAATGGAGAGAGTGAAGGTTAGCTGCCATTGCACAGGCGTGCTGTAGCCACACATGCGTGTGGCGGCTTGGACTTTGTCAGCTGAACAAGCTCCGTTTGCCTGAGCTGTGCCGGACATGAGCGCAGCCAGGTTCAGTGTTTGTGGAGAAAAATCATGCCAAAAATGAAAACCAACTCGGGCGCAGCCAAGCGCTTCAAGAGGACCGCGACGGGCCTCAAGCGCAAGAGTGCGTTCAAGAGCCATATCCTGACAAAAATGAGCAGCAAGCGTAAGCGGCAGCTGCGTGGGACCCATGAGCTCAGTCCGGCTGACAAGCCGCTGGTTGAGCGGATGCTGCGTTCCCGCTAGGCACTGCTGGATAGTTCGCCGGAAGCTGTTTTTTTGGGGAGCTCGTTGATGAGCCCGATAAAGGGACAGCAGGACCGGTCGCTTCGTTGATTATTTTTGAGTTAGGAGAAAGCAATGGCTCGAGTAAAGCGCGGTGTTGTCGCTCGTCGTCGACACAAGAAAATTCTGGCATTGGCCAAGGGGTATTACGGTGCCCGTTCCCGGGTTTTCCGTGTAGCCAAACAGGCTGTCATAAAGGCCGGGCAATATGCTTACAGGGACAGGCGCCAGTGTAAAAGACAGTTTCGCACCCTGTGGATTGCGCGGATCAATGCGGCATCCCGGTCTAACGGACTGTCGTACAGTCAGTTGATTGCAGGCCTGAAAAAGGCTGGTGTCGAAATCGACCGCAAGGTCATGGCAGACCTGGCTGTACATGAGAAGGAAGCCTTTACCGTTTTGGTAGAAAAAGGCAAGGCTGCACTTTCGCTGTCCTGATGGAACGGACTGCGTGAGGCTGGGCTACAGAGCAGGAGGAGTAGATGCTGCTCTGTAGTCCGTTTCGCGGCTGGCAATACGCCTCACTCGCCTCACGAGTTCTGTCGGGGCGTTTTTCACTCATTCCGCATAATTTGATCGGATTTTTTACTGTGCCCTCTTCGGTTCCTCCTCCCCCGCCCTTGCCTTCTGTGCCTGCGGCTGGATTGACCTCTTCTTCTTCGTCTTCTTCGTCTTCTTCGTCTTTTTCTTCTGCTGCTGCGGATGAAAGCTCACCGTCTTCTGGCCTGGAGCCATTGCGCGATCAATCTGTGCAAGCAGGAAGCGCTTTTGGACGTCGGGCAGATTCTGTGGAGGGCGTGGCGAATATCCCGCAAGGACAGAACCGTCTTCCTGTTCAAGACGGTGGATTGTTGGGACGACGAGCGTCCCATCTTGTGGAAGCCTCTGGCGATTCCGACGAGCCTTCCCCGAATTTTCAGGAGCTGCGAGAACAAAAACACGCCTTGCTCGACCGTGCTGACAAAACTCTGGAAACTATCGGTCAAAACCGGTTGCTTGACAGAGCATTGAATGTGTTGAACAAAGAGGTCGACGCCCAGGGCGTGGACACGGATGGCCTTGTTATCCAGGTGGCGATTCCGCCCGATTTTACGCCCATCACTGTTTTTCCTCCGGAGCCCGGGCTGGCTGCGGAAAAATTGGAGATGCTGCGGGAAAAAGCACAGGCCTCTTTATCCCGCTACAAACAAACTCACATAGCAAAAGTCGACAAAGAGAAACTGGAAAACAACCTGGCTGAGTGCCGGGAAGGCTTGATGCGTATTTATACGCAATGCCAGCAATGTCTACAGGGGACTGAAGACACTTACGACGAAAACCACTGGTGGGACTGGGAACAGGAGTTTGCCCGTCTGGAAACAAGAGATGTGTCTTTTGAGTTAAAAGATGAAGACGGCGTTGTGACGCTGACGACACCCAGCCGGGAGAGCCAGACGGCAAGAGCCGAAGAGGCAGGTCAGCAGGGCAATTCATGACAAGTCTACTGACACCTTGGCAGCGTTATGACAAATGCCTCCAGCAGAGTGGTTTTACGCGGGATCCTGCCCAGGAGAGGGCGGCACAACACTTACAGGCCTTGTACGAAAGACTGCGCACAGCCGAGGGCAGTCGAAGTTTCTGGAAAAAGTGGCTGCAGCGCACGGGCGAACAGACCGGCAAGGGGCTCTATCTTTGGGGTGGTGTGGGACGTGGCAAGACATGGTTGATGGATATTTTCTACAACAGTTTGCCATCTGATAGAAAAATGCGGACCCACTTTCATCGCTTCATGAAGAGAGTGCATGAAGAACTGGCTGCTCTAAGAAAGCAAAAGAACCCGCTGCAATCTGTGGCTGTACGCTTGGCAAGAGAGGCACGGGTTATTTGTTTTGATGAGTTTTTTGTCTCGGATATTGCCGATGCCATGATCCTGTCCCGGTTGCTTGACGCCCTCTTCCAGCAAGGAGTGACGCTGGTGGCGACCAGTAATATCAAACCGGACATGCTCTACAAGGATGGGTTGCAAAGGGCAAGATTCCTTCCGGCTATAGACCTTCTTCATCAGCACCTGGATGTTGTCGAGCTGGAGGGGGCTGTTGATTACCGTGCCCGCATTCTGGAACAAGCGGGACTGTATCATTATCCGCTGAATGCGCAGACTGCGGCGGCGATGGAAGCAGGTTTTGCGGCACTGTCTCCGGATGAGGAGTATGGCGATGATGCCAGGGCACTGGAGATAGAAGGCCGCCTGATTCCCTGCGTCAAAGTGTGCGGGGGCATGGTGTGGTTTCTCTTCGCTCATTTGTGCGACGGCCCACGCAGCCAGAATGACTACGTAGAGCTGGCCCGGGAGTTTCATACGGTTTTTCTGTCAGGCGTGACGGCTATGGGACCATCAGATGAGGACAAAGCCCGCCGCTTTATCCACTTGGTGGATGAATTCTATGACAGGGGAGTCAAACTGGTGATATCTGCGGAGGTTCCGCAGCCTGAACTCTATGCGGGGACCCGGCTGGACTTCGAGTTTGAGAGAACCGGCAGCAGATTACGAGAAATGCAGTCATGGGAATACCTGGATCGCATGCACATGGATCGAATTTCGAACGAGAGTGCAGATATCCTTTGACAACGAAGTTCATTTCTGAGAGAGTGGCGCTGTTTAGCTATAGCCGCAAGATGTGTATTGCAGTAAGCTGCGCTCCTTCCGTTTTTCTCTTTCCTTGTACAGGCCCTTAATGTATGCCCCCGACTGAAACTGTCACCGCTTTCGACCAGCTTCCGTTGGCAGAGCCGGTTTTGCGTGCCGTGAGTGATATCGGCTACGAAACCCCCTCGCCAATCCAGGCGCGGAGCATTCCTCGCCTGCTTGAGGGGCGGGATATTCTGGGGCTGGCGCAAACGGGAACGGGAAAAACGGCGGCCTTTGCCCTTCCCATTCTGTCTCGTATAGATGGCTCCTGCAATGATACCCAGGCACTTGTTTTGTGTCCCACCCGCGAGCTGGCTATTCAGGTGGCTGAGGCCTGTCAAAGCTATGCCCGATATTTGCCGTCTTTTCATGTGCTGCCTATTTATGGCGGTCAGGACATGCGGGGACAGTTGCGAGGTCTCAAGCGTGGTGCCCATGTAGTGGTAGGAACGCCGGGCCGGGTGATGGACCATTTGAAACGCAACAGCCTCAGGCTGGATCGTCTGCGTACCGTCGTGCTGGATGAAGCAGACGAAATGTTGCGCATGGGGTTTGTGGAGGACATCGAGGAGATTCTGGGGTACACCCCCAGTGAGCGGCAGACGGCACTTTTCTCGGCGACTATGCCGAGAGAGATAAAACGCATTGCAGCCTCTCACCTCAACGACCCGGTCTCTGTTGAAATCAAATCCAGGACCACAACGGTTGACACCATCAGCCAGAAAGTCTGGATTGCCAGTGGACTACACAAGCTTGATGCGCTGACGCGCATTCTTGAGGTCGAAGATTTCACGGCCATGATCATTTTTGTGCGTACCCGTTCGGCTACCGTGGAGCTGGCCGAGAAGCTGGAGGCGCGCGGTTTTTCAGCATCTGCTCTCAATGGCGACATGAGTCAGGCGTTGCGTGAAAAAATGGTTGACCGCTTGAAAAAGGGGTCACTGGATATCCTGGTCGCGACAGACGTGGCCGCCAGAGGGCTGGATGTTGAACGCATCAGTCACGTTGTGAACTACGACATTCCCAACGATACCGAGGCCTATGTACACCGAATAGGCCGTACGGGCAGAGCGGGTCGTGATGGGACAGCCATACTCTTTGCTGCTCCGCGTGAAAAGCGCATGCTCAGTGCGATTGAACATGCCACCGGCCAGAAAATTGAGACCATGCGCCTGCCGACCCAGCGTGACATCAGAGGCATTCGCATCAAGAACTTCAAGGAGCAGGTGACTCAGGTGGTGGGGAAGGAAGATCTTCAGCCGTACCGCGAAGTCGTTAACGAGATGCTTGTTGAGCTGGCTGAAGAATCGGTGGAAGTCGAAGATCTCGCAGCAGCCCTGTGCTTCCTTGCTCAAAAGGAAAGACCGTTTCCGGGAGTCAACGAGCCGGAGGTAGCGCCCGCGCAGGACAGACGTCCACGTCCAGGTGATAATCGCCCCCGCAGTGAAGGTCGTGGCACCGCTGGTGCGCACAGGCATAGGAAAAAACGCTACCGCATCGAGGTGGGGCAGGAGCACGGCGTCAAAGTCTGGGACATCAAGGCGGCCTTGACCAAGCAGAGCGGCATTGAGAAAGCCGATATAGGGCACATCCAATTGCAAGAAGCCTACTCAACGATTTATCTGTCAGAAAATCTCTCCGCCGAAGTTCTCGGAAAAATACCGGAGATTTGCCTGCGCAGTCAAATGTTGGGCCTGAGTGAGTGGAAATCCCGTCCGGGGGAAGAGCGCCATCATCACCATCACAAGGGACGGGACAGAAATGAGCGAGATCGCTTCCGTCATCGCGGCGGACGTCGTTGAGCTTCTGGGTTTGGTGTGTGCAAGCAAGCATGCCTCTTGTTTGCCAAGCCTTACTCGCCAAGAGTGGCTTGGAGAGCGCAGGGCTATGAGATCCTCACTTGGGTGAGGTTGTTGTGCCTGGATGCGTTTTTCGTCCTGACAGCGTCTTTGGATCTTTGAGCGTGCGCGCGCTGTGCCATTCAGTGAACGGGAGCCCCTCTGATACTGTGGTTGCTTTCTGAGGGCTGGTTTAAAAGCCAGTCTACTGGATGCTAGCGTGGCAGGTTGCCATAGGTTTGCTGGCAGGAGGGTGCTTTATAGGATCCGTTGGTACTGTGTGCTGTCAGTTGATTCAGGAACTCATAAAGAACCCGCGCATGTCTCCGCACGTGACTTGGTCCGCCTCACCCTTCTCCATCTGACTTAAGCAGACTGAAGAAGGTGGGCCGTATGCAGAAAAAGAAAGATGAGCCTGCGAAAACCAAAGCCCCTACAACGATTGGCATGTATGCCGTCGATTGGGTGATCTGCACGCTAACGCCAGGACCCAACCGTTGCCCCTCACGCTGCCTGCTCATTCGTGTGCCCTCCAGCCATTTGCGCGCACTCTTTTATCATTCTTGTGCAATTTTGTGTCAATCCCACGAATACGGGGGTCTATGATGCACCACGATCCGTAACGCCTCATCTTGATTCATGATTCCTCGGTCCCCGTCATTCCCGCGAAGGCAGGAGCCTATACGGCATCGCCGTTCGTACAGCCTCACCTTGATTCGTGATTCCTCTGCCCCGGTCATTCCCGCGAGGCCGGGAATCTATACGGCATCGTCGTTTGTGCAGCCTCACCTTGATTCGTGATTCCAGGCCCTCCTCGTTCCCGCGAAGGCAGAAATCCATACGGCATCGCCGTTTGCACAGCCTCACCTTGATTCGTGGCTCCTCAGCCCACGTCATTCCCGCGAGGATGGGAATCTATACGGCATCGTCGTTTGTGCAGCCTCACCTTGATTCGTGATTCCAGCCCCCCTCATTCCCGCGAAGGCAGAAATCCATACGGCATCGCCGTTCGTACAGCCTCACCTTGATTCGTGACTCCTCAGCCCCCGTCATTCCCGCGAGGATGGGAATCTATACGGCATCGTCGTTTGTGCAGCCTCACCTTGATTCGTGATTCCAGTCCCCCCTCGTTCCCGCGAAGGCAGAAATCCATACGGCATCGCCGTTTGCACAGCCTCACCTTGATTCGTGACTCCTCAGCCCCCGTCCTTCCCGCGAAGGCAGGAATGACGATAGAGAGGCTGCGCCTCAGCATCCGGGAGCAGGGATTATCCGGAGCACAAGGACTCTGCCGCTGAGTGGGTGGACGCAACGCCTGTTCACTCCTCCGTGATGCCAGCGCAGCTTGAAACTGACCTGGTGCGCGGCAAGCCCCGTATTTCAGAGCGGGAAGGATCGCGCGTCTAATCTCACTGGCATTATTCGCAGACCTAACCCAGGCTGGCTCAAGAGCGGGACACGCCCGGCTCACCTGTAAAGTGAGCGGTGCGGTAATGCCGCCAGCAGCAGGAACCCGCCGAAGCGACTCACAGGCGCCAGCGTGAAGCTGTCACCGGTACGCGCAGCAGGAATCCCCGTCCTTCAGGGCGGGGAGGATGTCAAAGAAGAACATGCGGGAGCAATGCAGCTCTTGATGAATGCATGTAGGGAAGGCTTCTGGATTGCAAAAAAGGTTCGAAGCCTACACGGTGCGTATTCTGGCGAACTTGAACGCCTATTCTGTTTTACTTGAACACCCACAACACCCTGCGCATCACCCAACCTGATTTCTAGTCCCGGTGTTCATTTTCATAAGGTTTCATGGCGCAGGCGGGCAAGGATCCACCGTTCGACAACCTGCACGCCGACCTCTGCCTTGGATTTGTCCTTCGGTTTGTAAGGCCTGGCCGGGATGATCGCCACTTTGTAATGGTTAGCCAGGTGTTGATAGGCCGGGTTCAGATCAGCCTCATACCGACAGGCTTTGGTGACTCCGCTTTTGAGATTATCCGGTACCACCACCTCTGGCACGCCACCAAAGAACCGGAAGGCTCACGCGTGAGAGCCCAACCAGTCTTCAGACTTTTGAGATAGCGTGGCTTCGGCATAGGTGTAATTGGAGGCACCCAGTACCGCAACGAAGATCTGGGCCTTGTGAGCCACCTCGCCAGTGTGCGGATTCACAATGGGAACCCTGAGCCCTGCGTAATCCACAAACAGCTTTTCACCGGCCTTGTGATGTTGACGCATGGAGCGCTTCCGGCTGTCCCGCCACACCTTGTAGCGATGACAGTACTGGGAGTAACTGTAAGCATTAAGGGGCTGAGTCTGGCAGTACTCCTCCCACAGAATGTGTTTGGTGACACCCTTGCGTTTCAGTTCCTGGTGAACCAGTGACCAGTCAGGATCAATCAGCCCCTTGCGGCCTGACGGCGCGTCAGGAAACAAGGCGCTGGCCAAAGCCGTTTCACTCAGGCTCTCCGGCAATGGCCATTGCAAACCGGCTTCTCGAAACAGGCGTAAGTAGTTGGACACCGTGCCAACACTGACCCGCACACTGCGTGATATCTGGCGGATACTAAGATTGTTCTCAAAGTGCATCCGTAGAATTTCATTAAGTTTTCTCATGGAAATCCTGTTGTCAGGCATGGCCGTCTCTCCTCTTTGCGGGAAGGAAAGACGACTAAAGTTCAAGAAAATTAATGCGCAAGGAGGTGTTTGACTGCCCCTGAAGGAGCGATTCTGGTGACTTGAACATCTGTTCTGGCTGGTTGAACAGTGATTCTGGAAACCACAGAAAAGTGTTCAAGAGTTACCAGAATGGCTGTTCAAGTCTTACCAGATTGGGTGTTCAAGCGTTACCAGAATGGGTGTTCAAGTGATGCCAGAATATGCAGCATCGTCGTTTGTGCAGCCTCACCTTGATTCGCGAATCCTCAGCCCCCGACATTCCCGCGAGGATGGGAATCCATACGGCATCGCCGTTTGTGCAGCCTCACCTTGATTCCTGACTCCGATTCGTGACTCCTCAGCCCCCGTCCTTCCCGCGAAGGCAGGAATGACGATAGAGAGGCTGCGCCTCAGCATCCGGGAGCAGGGATTATCCGGAGCACAAGGACTCTGCCGCTGAGTGGGCGAACGCAACGCCTGTTCACTCCTCCGTGATGCCAGCGCAGCTTGAAACTGACCTGGTGCGCGGCAAGCCCCGTCTTTCAGGGCGGGAAGGATCGCGCGTCTAATCTCACTGGCATTATTCACAGACCTAACCCAGGCTCCATGGCTCAAGGGCGGGACACGCCCGGCTCACCTGTGAAGTGAGCGGTGAGGTAATGCCGGCCAGCAGCAGGAACCCGCCGAAGCGACTCACAGGCACCAGCGTGAAGCTGTCACCGGTACGCGCAGCAGGAATCCCCGTCCTTCAGGGCGGGGAGGATGTCAAAGAAGAACATGCGGGAGCAATGCAGCTCTTGATGAATGCTTGCAGGGAAGGGTTCTGGACTGCAAAAAAGGTTCGAAGCCTACACGGGGAAGTCGATGGCTCTTGCTGCCTGAATCCAGCTTGAACGAGTCTAATCCAGAGCACGGGCATCCCATGCAATCAGCTCCGCCACCTTTTGACAGAATGCGGCGCGGGAAACAGGAAAGCCGCCCATACGCATCAAATGGTCGGTTTGCATCTGACAATCAACCAGGTCATAGCTGCGGCTTTCCATAAGATGGTACAGTGCCACACGCGAGGCGTTACTGCATAGGGAAAACATCGACTCACCAAAGAAAACACGACCCAGCGCAACACCGTACAAGCCGCCCACCAAACGATCACTCTGGTCCCAGACTTCAATGGAATGTGCCCCACCCCTCTGGTGCAGACGCACATATGCCTGCTGCATTTCATCTGTAATCCAGGTTCCCGATTCCCCGGCACGCTCCACCTGGGCGCAGGCGCGAATAACCCGAACGAACGCCTTGTTGCAAGTCACAACCCAGTCGGAACGGCGTAGAAAACGCTTCAGGCTACGAGAAACATGAAAACTCGATCGCGTGATAACAAGACGTGGATCCGGCGACCACCAGAGCAATGGCTGATCTGCCGAAAACCAGGGGAAAATACCTCTTGCGTAAGCGGCAAGCAGTGTTTCCGGATCCAGATTGCCGCCAACACACAGCAAACCGTCAGGTTCAGACAGCGCCTGGTCCACAGAAGGGAATACCGGGTTTTCGCAATCCAGTTCAATCAGCACCGCATGCCACTTCTTCGCCCCGCCTGCCCTGCCCGCTCTTGCTCAGAAACGCGCCCAAACAGGAGCATGATCTGAGGGAAGCTCCATGCCACGGATGTGGTAGTCGATACCGGCCTCTTTGCACAGCTGTTTCAGCGGCTCAGTAACCAGAATGTGATCAATGCGCAGTCCGCGACGCGGCTCGCGCTCAAATCCACCTGAACGGTAATCAAACCAGCTGAATCCATCGCTGGCATCAGGATAATGATGCCGCCATGTATCGGTCAGCCCCCAGCTCAGCAGTTTTTGATACCATTCTCGCTCCTCGGGAAGAAAACTGCATTTCCCTGTGCGCAGCCAACGCTTTCTGTTCTCTTCACCTATACCTATATCGCTGTCCTGAGGCGATATATTAAAGTCGCCCATAACCACAAGCGGCAGCTCCGTCGAGCAACATTCTTCCAGATATTTCTGCAAATCCGCATAAAAACGCTGCTTACCGGGAAACTTGACCGGATGCTCGCGACTCTCGCCCTGCGGGAAATAGCCATTGATGACCCTGATGCTCTCCCCCTTCCAGGGCAGATCGGTCACCAGCAATCTTCGTTGAGCAGCCTCATCATCGCCCGGAAAACCCTTTTTCACGGAAGAGGGTGCCTGACGCGTCAAGGTCGCCACACCATAATGCGTCTTCTGCCCGTAAAAGCTGGCGTGATAGCCCATGTCGGCGATTGCGTCTACAGGAAAGTCGGGATCACTCACCTTGGTTTCCTGGATACCGATAACGTCCGGATCGTGACGATCGATGATCAGCCGCAGGTGATCGAGGCGCTTGCGTATGCTGTTGGCATTAAAGGAGATGATGTTCATACCAGCGGGCTACTCTCGCTTGAAAGAAGGAAGCTCAGCGTACCATATGCAGGAAGTGCATGTGCTTCTCGTACTGATCGACAATATCAGCAATAATCTGGTCCTGGGTCCATCCTACGAGGTCATAATCCTGGCCTCCTTCAGACAGAAAAACCTCTGCCCGGTAATAGCGGCGTTCATCCTCCCTTTCACTGTCAACCACAAAGCTGGGCGGCAAAAAAGGACGGGGATAGACCTGATAGAGGAAGTCACGCTCATCGCCGTGCATGATGTGCAGCTTGGGAGACAAGCTCTCTTCATCGACTTCCACCCGAATGCCAGCCGCATTCTGGCTGTCAATTTCCCGGGCAACGGCTTCCATGGCCGACAACACTGTCGTTTTTATAAACATTTCCACCTGGGTTCTGCGGGGAAAGTGAATCTGGTTCTTGAGCCTTTTCTGCCACGAAATGGGCTTGCTCCCCACGTGGGGCGCCAGGGTCGCATTCAGCTGGCTGTCCCTTTTGGCAGCATCTATGGCCAGCGCCTTCAAAAGTCCATAGGCAGCAAAAAGAAGAACAATGACAAAGGGAAGAGCAATCACCATGGTCGCCGTCTGGAGAGCACGCAAACCGCCGGCCAGCATCAGCACCATGGCCACAGTACCAATCACGAAGGACCAGAACGCTTTTTGCCACAAGGGTGTCGGTCCCTTGCCACCAGAGGCCAGAATATCGATCACCATGGCGCTGGAATCTGCGGATGTGATGAAAAACACGATAATCATCACAATGGATAGCAGGGAGAGCATACTCGACAAGGGAAAGTGCTCCAGAAACCGGAAAAGCGCGAGGGAGACGTCCTCCTGCACTATGCCAGCAAGGACATGATCACCCTGATGCATCACCATATCTATAGACGTATTGCCAAACACCGTCATCCAGATAAAGGTCATGCCGGAGGGAACGCAGAGCACACCCAGAACAAATTCACGGATTGTTCGCCCTCTGGAGATACGGGCAATGAACATGCCCACAAAAGGCGACCAGGAAAGCCACCAGGCCCAATAGAAAAGCGTCCAGCCGCCCAGCCAGTCGTTTGGTTCATACGCATAGAGATTGAAGGTCTGATCAATGATGCCTGACAAGTAACCACCGGTATTCTGCACCAACATTTTGAACAGAAGGACTGTAGGCCCCAGCACCACGACCAGTACCATCAAAATCAGTGCCAGTGCCAGGTTCAGTTCAGACAGGCGCCGCACACCCCGATTCAGCCCGGACACCACCGACATGGTCGCCAGCAATGTGACCACAGCGATGATCACCCCCTGGGTACGAATACTGACCGGCACATCAAAAAGCTGGGACAGGCCCGAATTGACTTGCAAAGCACCGTATCCCAAAGCTGTCGACACCCCGAAAACGGTGCCGCTGATGCCACATATATCAATCAGATGGCCTTGCCAGCCATAAATGCGCTCTCCAATCAGTGGGTAGAGGGCAGAACGCAGGGTCAGGGGAAGTCCGTGCCTGTAGCAGAAAAAAGCCAGAACAAGCGCGACAAGAGCATAGATACTCCAGGCATGAAGACCCCAGTGAAAAAAGGTAATGCGCATCGCTTCCTTGGCGGCCTCAACCGAGCCGGAGTCGGTGCTTCCCGGCGGTGAAAGCAGGTGCATCAGCGGCTCTCCCACACCGAAGAACATGAAACCTATACCCATGCCGGCAGCAAACAGCATGGCGAACCAGGAAGCGAAACTGAAATCCGGCAGGGCATGATCCGGGCCCAGCTTCATGGTGCCGTAACGGGACACCCCCAGAAACACAACACACAAAAGAATGAGAGCCACGGCCATCACATAGAACCAGCCAACATTATTCATCATGCTGACTTGCACCGCCTGAAAGTGAACTTCGGCACTTGACGGAAACAGGGCTGTATAGCTGAGAAGAGAGAGGATAAGAAGGAACGCACCCCAGAAAACAGGGGGGTTCAGTCGGTGGCGTTTCGGGGCCTTTGCATCACTCATAGGATAAAGCAGTGGCTCTCCAGTAGCAGCACATGGGCGCGCATAGTACATGGAAAATATTGTTTTGTGAAGGAAAAAGGTGCTTGCTTGTCATGAAGCGGGGCGTATAGCCTATCAAGACCAGCCGGACAAGGTTGGCTTCATCTTCCATTCAACCGATGAGTGACAACAATGATCTACGAAGGTCATGGCCTTGCCGTCAGCCTGCTTGACGACGGGATTGCCCAGCTTGATTTTTCGCCTCCGCGCGGCGGAGTCAACCTGCTGGATCAGCCTACCCTGCTTGCCCTGGACCAGGCCCTGACCGCACTGCACAGGGTGTCTGACCTGGCCGGGCTGGTGCTGACAAGCTCTGCAGACAGTTTTATCGCAGGGGCTGACATCAAGGCGTTCAACAGCCTTTTCTCCCAGTCAGAAGAGACCATATGCCAGTACCTTGCGGGCATTCATCAGACCTTCAACGCGCTGGAGGATCTGGCTGTACCGACTGTCGCTGCTGTCAATGGGCTTGCTCTGGGCGGCGGTTTCGAGTTGTGTCTGGCCGCAGACTATCGCATCCTGTCCAGCCAGGCATCTGTGGGGCTCCCGGAGGTCAGGCTGGGTATTTTCCCCGGTTTTGGCGGCGTTGTGCGTCTGAGTCGACTGGTGGGATGTGATACAGCTCTGGAGTGGATTTGTCAGGGCCTGGAACAACAGCCGGACGCAGCCCTGCGCGCCGGTGCTGTCGATGCTGTGGTCAAGCCCGAACACTTGCTGACATCCGCCCTGGACACGCTCCAGCGTGCGGGACAGGGTGCGCTGGACTGGCACAGCCAACGCCAGAGAAAGATAGCGCCTGTCACCTTGCCAGCGGCGGAACAGACCATGGTTTTTGCAACCGCAGAAGCCATGGTGGCTGCCAAGGCCGGCCCTCACTGCCCTGCCCCACTGGAAGCCCTGCGCGTCATGCGCGACCAGGCTCTTCTGGCAAGACATCCCGCACAGCAGCTGGAAGCTCAGGCTTTTGCCCGTGTGGCCCGCACAACAACCGCAGCTCACCTGATTCAGCTGTTCATGAATGATCAGCTGGTGAAGAAAAAGGCAGCACAATATGCGCATGAAGAGCCGCCCACCCGTCGGGCCGCCATTCTGGGGGCCGGCATCATGGGAGGCGGCATCGCCTGCCAGTCCGCGTTGGCTGGCATTCCGGTATTGATGAAAGATGTGGCCCAGCAAGGACTGGATCTGGGGCTGGAAGAAGCCGCGCTCTGTTTGAACAGGCGACTGGAACGCGGCAAGCTCAGCCCGCTGGAGATGGGCAGGATCCTCAACCGTATAGCACCGACCCTGAATTATGGCGATTTTGCACAGACCGATCTGGTCGTGGAGGCGGTCGTAGAGGACAAGGCGATCAAGCAGGCCGTGCTCAAGGAAGTGGAACAACATGTTCGTCCTGGAACGCTGCTGACATCCAACACATCAACCATACCCATCGCGGAGCTGGCCGGCGTCCTTGAGCGACCGCAGGATTTTTGTGGCCTGCATTTTTTCAACCCGGTTCACAAAATGCCGCTGGTGGAAGTGATTCGCGGGCCTCAGACCAGCCAGGAAGCACTGGCACGTGCCGTTTGCTATGCAAAAAGTCTCCGGAAAACGCCCATTGTAGTGAGCGATTGTCCAGGCTTTCTGGTCAACCGGGTGCTGTTTCCCTACCTGGGTGGATTTGCAGCCCTGGTGCGGGACGGTTTCGATTTTCGTGAGGTAGATCGCGTCATGGAGGGTTTCGGCTGGCCAATGGGACCCGCCCGCTTGCTGGACATCGTCGGGCTGGACACCGCCATACATGCCGAGACGGTGATGGCGTGTGGCTTTCCTGAGCGTATGGGACGCGATTTCACCAGTGCCCTGGAGGCTCTCCACAACGACGGGCGGCTCGGTCAAAAAAACGGCCTTGGGTTTTACCGATATGAAGCCGACAAAAAGGGGCGACTGCGTCATCACACCGATGAAAAAAGTCTGGCACTTGTGGCATCTTGCAGCGCCGCACGCCGGGAGACTTTTGAAGACAGGGAAATCCTTGAACGGATGATGATCCCCTTGTGTCTGGAGCAGGTGCGCTGCCTTGAAGACGGCACAGTGGCCACAGCTGCCGAGGCGGATATGGCACTGGTTCTGGGGCTGGGATTCCCGCCCTTTCGTCAAGGACCGCTGGGGTGGATCCAGGCACAAGGCCTGAAACACTTTCTCAGTCTCTGCGACCGTCATGCGCCACTGGGCCCCCTTTACGCAGCCACTGAAGAGCTACGCCGCATGGTCCATGACGGCAAGACCTTCTATTGATTCAGGAGTGACAGAATATGGCTCTCAAGCCAAGGGACGCGGTTATTGTGGACGCCGTGCGTACCCCCATGGGACGCTCGAAAGGCGGCCTTTTTCGTCAAGTCCGTGCCGAGCAGCTGGCCGCCGGCCTGCTTCCGGTGCTGATGGAACGCAATCCGGCATGGGAGACTGCCGCCACCGATGACATTATCTGGGGCTGTGCAACCCAAACCCGGGAGCAGGGACTCAACATTGCGCGCAATATCGCTCTTATGACGTCCCTGCCCCAGCAGATTCCTGCCCAGACAATCAATCGGCTGTGTGGCTCCTCCATGCAGGCATTGCACAATGCGGCCATGGCTATCCAAGCCGGACAGGGTGATGTTTTTGTTGTCGGTGGTGTGGAGCATATGGGACACGTGTCCATGGATCAGGGCCTGGATCTGGCACCACAGGCAGGTCTGTACAGCGCACAGGCTTCCCGCAGCATGGGGTTGACAGCCGAACTCCTGGCCCGCACCCAGGGGATCAGTCGTTCAATGCAGGATGAATTTTCTCTTCGTTCTCATCGCAAAGCGGACAATGCCCGCAAACAGGGTTACTGGGACAGCGAAATTGTTCCCACCAGAGGGCATGACGCCCATGGCTCTCCCATCTGTTGCAGCGAAGATGAAGTCATTCGCCCGGACACTGAACTGGCGGCCCTTCAGGCTCTCAAGCCGGTTTTCGACAAGAAACAGGGAACCATTACAGCCGGCTCATCTTCTGCTTTGGCCGATGGTGCGGCGGCCCTGCTGGTTGTCTCAGCCGAACGGGCACAAGCACTGCAAATGAGAATACGGGCACGCGTCAGAGCCATGGCTGTTGTCGGCTGCGAACCTGCGCTGATGGGCCGGGGGCCCGTTCCTGCCAGCCATAAAGCGCTTGACAAGGCAGGCCTTGCCATGGATGACATGGAAGTGATTGAGTTCAACGAGGCCTTTGCCGCTCAAGCCCTTGCTGTCATCAAGGAGCTGGGTTTGCATGACAGACTGGAGGAGCGCATAAATCTACAGGGAGGAGCCATTGCATTGGGACACCCGCTGGGCTGTTCCGGGGCACGGATCACAACAACTCTGCTCAATATCATGGAACGCAAGGACAGCCACTTTGGACTGGCGAGCATGTGTATAGGTCTGGGGCAAGGGATCGCCACCATACTGGAGCGTGTATGAACAGGTCGCGTCGTCTGACAGCTGACGACAGAAAGGCCAGGCAGCGAGCCCTGTAGCACGGCAAGCTCAGGCTCGGGTTCGGAGCTGTTCGTATTCTGATATCCAGCGGCGCGTATCCAGCGAAAATCAGTTATGAAAATACCCACCCAGTCTGGTTACGGCAAGGCGACTCTCTTGTGAACAGGCCCCGGGCATGACACCGGCCGGCGTCATGCCCGGGAGCTGTCTGAAACAGTTCTGGAAACACACCAACGTATTTGTTGGAAGATGCTGTTCTTCTGTCAACAATGCAGAGCCATTTTTCAGATCTGGCGTTCATGAAAAACAAGCCGGTTAAACGGGGCGGCTCGTTTTCCGGCCAGTTTCTATAGAGCGGTGCCTGCGCCTGTCTTACTACAGAGGCAGAGCATGCTGAAGCTGGAGGACAGGAATCCCATCCAGGCAGGCCTGGAGCAAGCCGACTACAGAACCGGGGCTTGCTCCGGGCTTTACCAACGAATGAGGGACACAAGATCTACGGGGAAAAAAACTGCCCGCCTACACGGGGAGCTGTTTCAGATCCCAGAAGGCTTTGGCAAGATAACCCGCACCCACCAAACCTCTCTACAGTTTCCTGAAAAGTCGCGATATCGAGGTCCTCCAGAGGCAAGCGCTGCCAAAGCACATAGACACCAGCATCTCTGTCCACAGTCAGGCTGACACGCTGCTCCTTGATGAGCCCCATACTGTGTTCCAACAACCTGCGCGTCTCATCCTGCCGTTGCGCCTTCGATTGAGACAAGGGCCCCAGATGCGCCTGGAGATATAACCGGCGGTCTTGTTCGAAGCAGAAAAGTTCAAGTCCTTCCACAGGAACAGGATATTTTTTGTCCTTGTTCTGCACAGGCCTTTCGATTCCGTTATTTCTGGAAAAGGTATCCAGGAGTTCATTCAGATGCATAGCAATGGCTCCAGCACAAGTCTTCGTTAAGTATTGGCAAGCACACAGCAGAGCACAACAAACAAACCTGTGAAGGGGGCGACAGTGACGCGGTCTTGCTGAGCTCGTCAAAACCACCTTGTGGAGGAGGTCTTCAGGAGGAGCAGCCTATCCTGGAGTCTGCACTTTTCAGAGAACCCGGAAGCATACGACATGTGCTCCCATAAAGAACAGCGGCTATGACAGCCTGCCGGAGACAAGCTCCTGCTCAAAGCGAATCACAGCCAGCTGTTGGTATGCGGGGTTTATAGACAACCGAAACCCGACTACTCAGTCTGAATACTCAACAAGTCAGCTTTGCACCTCAAAGGAAATTGACGGGCAGTGTGCTCAGGACACAAGAACGGTGAAGACTTTCGTTTCCCGTTCTTGTTCCTGACCACACAGCCTGCTGCACCAGGCTGGGCCCTTGCCGAATAACGGTGCCCGGGAGACTGACCGGGCATGGGTCTGCAAGACAACCTCCCTGGCGTACAGCGTCCCGCAACAACCTCCGGGGCGACCGCCTGTCAGGCGTAGTCGACGAGGCTTTTGTCCCCACCGGCTTGCCGCACAGACAGCTTCTTCATCACCAGGAGGGAGAGGATAAAGAGCCCTGTGGTAGCAGCCAGGCCCGCCCAGAGAGAGCCGCTCATACCGAACATCAGATAGCCGACACAACAGATGCAAGCCACCAGCAGACAGTAGGGAAGCTGGGTCACCACGTGATCAATGTGATCACAGGAAGCGCCCGTTGAAGACAGGATGGTTGTGTCAGAGATGGGTGAACAATGATCACCAAAAACAGCGCCGGACAAAACTGCTGCCATAGCCGGAAGCAACAAGGCGCTGTCTGCGGCATAGGCCATATCTGCGGCAATCGGCAACATCAGGGCAAAAGTTCCCCAGCTGGTGCCTGTAAAGAATGCCACCACACCCGAGAACAGAAAAACCAGAAGCGGTAACCAGCCGGCGTCCATATGGTCTCCCATAAAGCTGATCAGATAGGCACCGGTTTCCAGGTGATCCACAACAGTGACAAGCGTCCATGAAATCACCAGAAGGCAAGAACAACCTATCATGGAGCTGATCCCGTTGAGAGCTGCCCGGCCCACCTTCGCCGCCGCAATTCGTTGACGCCACAATACCTTTGCGCTGACCAGCAGAGCGGCACAACCGCCAAGGACCAGAGACAGGGGTACCCGGGTTGACTCAATGGCCGCCAGAAAAGAAAACGGTCGACCGGCTTCCGCCAGGGCCTGGGCTCCTATTCCCACCAGAGCTATAAGCGTGACAACCACCAGAGCCAGAATAGGACCTACCAGATCAAAGACTTTGCCCTGCCCTTCGCCCTGACTGTCCACAACATCTGCCGCCTGGTCGCCGCCCCTGGCAAGTGCCTCCCTGGCGATGCGCGCATGCTTGGCCATGGGCCCTATGTCAAGCTCGAAAGCCGCAACGGCAGCGGCCATAAACAAGGCAAAAAGCGCATAAAAGTTCATGGGGATCATCGAGACAAACGCAATCAGGGATCCCATGCCCTGAACCCCATGGGCCGCCATCGTGGTTCCTGTAAGGGTCACTATGTATGCCCCCCAGCTGGAGACCGGTGCCAACACACACACAGGTGCGGCTGTAGAATCAATCAGATAGGCCAACTTGGCACGGGAGACGCCATGGGCGTCGGTGACCGGACGGCACACATTCCCTACAGCCAGCGCATTGAAATAATCGTCGATGAAAACAATGATTCCCAGAAAGACGGCCAGCAACTGACTGCCCTTTGCGGTCTTGATACGCTGACGCGCCCAGCGGGAAAAAGCACGATCGCCTCCGGACAAGGAAGCAAAGCTGGTGATGATCCCGAGAGTCAGACTGAAAGTCACAATGAAGACTTTGTCAAACTTGATGCCATTGTCCCAGAAAAGTCCCAGAACCTCTCGCCCGATGTAACGCGCTGCCGTGAGTGGGTTGAAACCGTTCAGGAACAGGGCTCCCAGCGCAATCCCTATCGAAAGAGAAAGCAAAGCCCGGCGAGTCACAATGGCCAGAACAACGGCCAACACCGGGGGCAAGAGAGACAGAGGAGAATGGGAAAAGCTGATACTGCTAAAGTCCATGGTCTGGAATCCGTAGTTTCCGTTTTTTCACACCGTCATTTATAAAAGAAGGCATGTCTTTGATAACTGCAAGAAGACGGGAAAAAGCCTGCGTACAAAACGAGCAGAGTCACCACGCCCCAAGGGAAAAGAAAGTGAAAATCAGCGCGCGAAAGGGCTTGCAACGGCGTGCTGCACACCTCTTTTTTCTCCGGCCGGGCATAAAAAAAAGCACACAAACGCCATCATGGCATTCAGGCACTTCCTGGAACCTCACTTCCATGCCCGCCAGGAGCCAGGGCTGCAACCAGAAACTGGTCGGAATGCAGCTCCTCTCCTTTGAATCATGTCTCTGACGACCGTTCAACGCTGTGTGTTCGCCAGAACCCCGTGCTGCTACCATGCATTTGCCGCAGGCCGCAGAAGAGGAGAGCCAGACGAACCACACCACGGGGGGGGAGGAACCTGAAATATTTGGCACGCCACCAGTCGTCTATCGAGAAAACGGCCGGTCTCCAAGCCTGAAACTCCGGTTCAGACTGGACTCTCACAGATCAGAGCTGGGAAGAAAAGCCCAGGCTACCGATAAGAGAGCGGGAACAGGACGCCCTGCTGAGACAGGCCAGATTGAGTATCTACTGGCACGAGCCCCGCCCGGAAGATCAACACTCCCGTCACGCCGAACCAGCATTCGCCTGCAACCTGACGTACTAGCAGAACCCAGCCGGGCTTTCTCCTGCTGCTGACACAATTTCCCGGACAGCCCCCTAGTTCAGCTTCTCCCTGATGCGCGCTGCCTTGCCACTGAGGCCTCTCAGATAATAGAGCTTGGCCTTACGCACAGCGCCACGGCGCTTGACCTTGATGGAGGCCAGCAAAGGACTGTAAGTCTGGAATGTACGCTCCACTCCTACGCCGTAAGATGTCTTGCGCACTACGAACGAAGAATTGAGTCCGCCGTTGCTCTTGCCAATCACAACCCCTTCATAAGCCTGAAGGCGCTCACGGCTGCCTTCGCGGACGCGCACTTGCACTACAACCGTATCACCAGGCGCAAAAGGCGGAATCTCTCCACCCATTTGTTCAGCTTCAAGCTCCTGGATGATTTTTCCCCTGTTCATTCTTGCATCAACTCCAAAGTCAATCGTAATCTGGTATTTTTTTCAGGCCCGGACTTGCCGGGCAGGCACCAGCACTCTTCAAGCGATTTGACATGCCCTCATCGGGACACTGGCCGACAAACTCCGCCAGCAGCTGCCTGTCCTCACCGCTCATCACTCTTGCGTCCAGCAAATCAGGCCTGCGCAACCAGGTCCGTCCCAACGACTGCTGCAATCGCCATTGCCGGATACGTTCGTGGTTACCGGACAGCAACACCTCCGGCACAGGACTCTCTTCGAACACCTCAGGGCGCGTGTAGTGAGGACAGTCCAGCAAACCATCGGAAAACGAATCTTCCTGCGCAGATGCGTCATGGCCGAGAGTGCCGGGCACCAGGCGCGAAACAGCATCCATGACCACCATCGCAGCCAACTCTCCACCACTGAGCACAAAATCACCCACAGACCATTCTTCGTCTATCTCAGCGGCAATCAAGCGCTCGTCAATGCCCTCATAGCGCCCCGCAACAAGAATGCTTCCCTCTCGCTGTGCCAGGGAACACACCCCCGCCTGGTCAAGGCGCCGCCCCTGAGGCGACAGATAAATCACGCGAGCTCCGGGGGCTGCCGCTGCCTTCGCCGCCCGTATGGCATCTCGCAATGGCTGAATCTTCATCAGCATGCCGGGCCCCCCGCCGTAGGGCCGGTCGTCCACAGTACGGTGTCTGTCGTGGGCATAATCCCTGGGATTCCAGGTGAATAATTCGATCAGCCCACTGCGCACAGCCCTTCCACTGACACCATACCCGGACACAGCCGCAAACATCCCGGGGAAAAGGGTGACAACATCAAACCTCATGCAACACCCAGCTCTCCGGCTCCGGTCCCGCATGGAACCTCGCAGCCTCGAAAAAAGCCGCCCAGCTCTGAAACAGCCTTTTGGTTTTCAACCAGAACCACTCTCGTCTTCATGCCATACCGTGCTTCGAAAAATCGAAATCCCGCGTCGATCCCCATCTTTCGTTGCGCCGAAAATCCTGTTTTTTTGCCAAGAGGTGTCGGTGAAACAAACGCCGCGCCATGCAAAATATGGCGGGAGGCACGTTCTGCACCAGCCTTTGCTTTCAAAGAACAGCCCCCGGCACAATCTATTACGTGCAGATCCGGCCATATCACCAGATGCTTCATCGCCAGGAACGCCACTGCCGGATGGCCTTCCATTGCCCTAGAAGTCGGGATCCCAACGCACCAGCAGCTTGCGCTGCGCAAGGTCCACATCAACGATGACATGATCCACCCAGGGAACCAGATGCTCAGGACTCACGCCATCTGCTGCCGCTCCCTTGATCACGAGGACATCGTTGGCTCCCGTTTCTATCAGGTTGATGACCTTTCCGAGGAGGACAGGCTCGCCCTCATCCTCATCCGCGCGCCAGGCCAATACGCTCAAACCTTGTAACTGGTGCCAGTAGTATTCGCCCTCATCAAGAGGCGGCAAGCTGGCTTGCTCGACGAAGACCTCTGCTCCGGAAAACGAACGGGCATGTTCCCGATCATCAACACCCTCGAAAGACGCTACCAACCCTTTTCCCTGGATGCGCCCGCCGGTCAGCACCACTGATTCCCAGTGCCCATCGCGATGGCGCAGCCGCCAACGTCTGTACTCAAGGATATTGGAGGGAGGGTCTGTAAAGGAAAACACCTTGACCCACCCTTTGATGCCATGAACAGAAGCAATGCGGCCCATCACAAGATAGTTGCCGACATCCGCCTGTGTCCCTGCCTCCGGCATCAAGCGCCCTTCAGCAAACGCTTCACAGAACCCGTCATCTGGGCACCTACGGAAAGCCAGTAGTCGAGGCGCTCACGATTGACAGAGATAACGGGTTCCTGCCCCTTGCGCAGACAAGGCTGCGTGTACCCAAGGCGCTCAAGGAAAGCCCCGGAAAGAGCTCTTCGGCTATCAGCAACAGTCAGATAGTAGAAGGGGCGCTTCTTGGCGCCCGCCCGAGCAAGACGGATTACAACCATATGAACATCTCATTCTGTGTGACAAAACACACGCTGCAAAAAGGACCCTTGCACCAGGAACCACAGTCCGCTCACCCAGCCCTCCAGCTGACCGGCATCGCGTGCACACCCCTGAAAGCCCCAACAAAGGGCTGGCATTCTACGACATATTGCGGAATATGCAAGCTGCAAACTGACAACCCTGTTATAACCGGCTTCTTTTTCATCCCTGCGGCACCGGCCAGGCTGGCAATGCCTTATACGCGCCCGGCCTGCTTGTTCTTGAACATCCCCAGTCCGCGCATCATTTTCGTCATACCACCTTTCGCCGATACCTTTTTCATCATTTTCTGCATCTGGCCATGTTGCTTTACCAGACGGTTGATATCCTGAATGCTGGTGCCAGAGCCTGCTGCGATACGCCGCTTGCGCGATCCATTGAGGACGGCGGGGAAACGTCGCTCACTGGGGGTCATGGAGCTGATAATGGCCTCCATCCTGGCAAACATTTTGCCATCATCGAGTCCTTGTGCCATCGCAGGGATGCCGCCGCCCATCCCCGGCAGCCGGTCGACCAGCCCTTCCAGGCCTCCCATGCTTTTCACTTGCTGCAACTGATCCCTGAAGTCTTCCAGATCAAACTTTTTCCCTTTTTTCAGCTTGCTTGCCAGTCGGTCAGCTTTCTTTTTGTCCAGCTTGCGCTCGGCTTCCTCGACCAGACTGAGCATGTCTCCCATACCCAGAATACGGGAAGCCACACGGTCCGGATGGAAGACTTCCAGCGCCTGGGTCTTTTCTCCCACCCCCAGAAAACGAATGGGTTTTCCCGTGACAGAACGCACAGACAAGGCCGCACCACCACGGGCATCCCCATCCACTTTCGTAAGGATGACACCAGTCAAGGGCAGCGCTTCGTGGAAGGCCCTGGCTGTCACAGCAGCATCCTGACCGGTCATGGCATCCACAACAAAAAGCGTCTCCACAGGGGCAACCGAACTATGCAGCTGACGTATTTCAACCATCATCTGCTCGTCCACGTGCAAGCGCCCTGCTGTATCTATGATCACCACATCCTTGTGTTGCAGACGTGCGTGCTGGACAGCGGCCTTCGCTATATCAACAGGTTTCTCACTCCCCGAAGAGGGAAAGAAATCGGCACCCACCTCTGATGCCAGAAGCTTGAGCTGATCTATGGCCGCCGGACGGTAGACATCAGCACTGGTCACCAATACCGATTTTTTACTGTTCTCCTGCAGCCATCTGGCCAGCTTGGCAACAGATGTTGTCTTCCCCACGCCTTGCAGGCCGGCCACAAGAATAACGGCCGGAGGCTGGGCTGCCAGGTTCAGGCCTTCATTGGCGGCACCCATGGTGGCAGTCAATTCATCACTGACAATACGCAGGAAAACCTGACCGGGCGTCAGACTTTGGCTGACTTCCTGCCCCAGTGCTCGCTCGCGTACGCGTCCGATAAAATCCTTGACAACGGACAGGGCTACATCAGCCTCCAGAAGGGCCATGCGGACTTCCCGCAAGCTATCCCTGACGTTTTCATCAGTCAGTTTGGCCTGACCTGTAACATGCTGCAGCGTCCGTGATAGACGCTCTGTGAGACTTTCAAACATCCGCCACTCTCTTGCTTGCTGGACTCGAAAAAAATGGGTGAATTATAACAGCAGCCTGTGCCCCCGCTTAACGCCCGTCAGGAGCAAAACGAGGGCGTGCAATGCGCATCAGGCAAGACTTGGGGACTATATCTGGAGACGGGAGCCTGTTGTTGCGCCCCCTGGCTGCCGACAGTGCCAGCAGGGCATCTGGAGCCCTGCCGGCGGTGAAGGCAAAGGACGCAGCAGAGCATCCGCCCCCCAGACGTACAACGGCAGAGACCGGCCTGGAGCCGGTCTTTATATCAATGGAACACAGAAGTTATGACAGGGAGCTGATCAGATCACCAGCCAGTCACTTCTTTCAGACCCGCCGCTATATCGGACAGGCTACGGACCGTTTTTACGCCTGCACGCTCCAGGGCCGCGAACTTCTCATCGGCAGTCCCTTTTCCTCCCGCGATTATGGCACCGGCATGTCCCATACGCTTACCCGGCGGTGCCGTCACTCCTGCAATGTAGGAAACCACAGGCTTGGTGACATGATCCTTGATCCAGGCCGCTGCATCTTCTTCTGCAGTACCGCCAATCTCGCCGATCATCACAATAGCCTCGGTAGCCGGATCCTTTTCGAACTCCGCCAGCATGTCAATAAAACTGGATCCGGGTATAGGATCGCCCCCGATACCGATACAAGAGGACTGACCAAAGCCGGCATCCGTTGTTTGCTTCACTGCTTCGTAAGTCAAAGTCCCGGATCGGGATATGATTCCCACACGGCCAGGCAGGTGAATATGTCCTGGCATGATCCCGATCTTGCATTCGCCCGGCGTTATGACTCCCGGACAGTTAGGCCCGACAAGACGGACATTGAGCTCGTCACACTTGACCTTTACCTGGAGCATATCGAGCGTGGGAATACCCTCGGTAATGCATACAATCAACTCGATACCGGCATGGGCGGCTTCCAGAATGGAATCCTTGCAAAAAGGCGCCGGAACATAGATGACACTGGCCGTAGCCCGCGTCTCGGCCACAGCCTCTGCGACTGTGTTGAACACGGGAAGATCCAGGTGCGTCTGCCCGCCCTTGCCTGGCGTAACGCCACCCACCAGACGGGTGCCATATTCCAGCGCCTGTGATGAATGAAACGTGCCCTGAGAGCCTGTAAACCCCTGACAGATGACGCGCGTGTCCTTGTTGACAAGAATGCTCATCCTTTTTCCCCCGCTGCCTTGACCACCTGCTGCGCTGCATCCGTCAGACTGGTCGCCGCTATGATATCCAGACCGCTCTCGGCAAGAAGTGCCGCCCCTTTCTCTGCGTTGTTGCCTTCCAGACGCACGACAACAGGAACCTTGACGCCGACCTCTTTGACGGCACCCATTATGCCTTCAGCAATGAGGTCACAACGCACTATGCCACCAAAAATATTCACCAGGACCGCATTCACCCTGTCATCAGACAAAATAATCTTGAAAGCCTCGGTAACGCGTTCCCTGGTCGCACCGCCCCCCACATCCAGGAAGTTGGCAGGCTGGCCGCCGTGCAGTTTGATGGTATCCATGGTACCCATGGCCAGGCCCGCACCGTTGACCATGCAGCCAATAGTGCCGTCCAGTGCGACATAGTTGAGCTCCCAGTTGGCCGCATGCGCCTCGCGTGGATCTTCCTGACTGGGATCATGCATGGCCTGCAAACGGGGCTGGCGGTAAAGAGCGTTGCCATCGATGCTGATTTTGGCATCCAGACAGTGCAAATCCCCCGCTTGTGTGACAACCAGAGGGTTGACTTCCAGAAGTGCCAGATCGCAGGCGTGAAACATTTTGGAAAGCCCCAGAAACATGTTCACAAACTGCTTGACCTGCTTGCCCTCCAGGCCGAGACGGAAGGCCATATCCCTCGCCTGATACGGCTGCGCACCCACCAGCGGATCTATCACTGCCTTGAGAATTTTTTCGGGTGTTTCGGACGCCACTTTCTCGATTTCCACTCCGCCCTCGGTCGAGGCCATGAAAACAACACGGTGGGAAGAACGGTCAATGACGGCTCCCAGATAGAGCTCACGTGCAATATCTGTGCAGCTTTCAACAAGCACCTTGCTGACGGGCTGGCCTTTTTCATCTGTCTGGTAAGTGACAAGCTGCTGCCCCAGCCACTTGTGGGCAAACTCCCGTATTTCATCATGGCTACTCACCAGGCTGACACCGCCGGCCTTGCCACGTCCTCCAGCGTGAACCTGGGCCTTGATGACCCAGCGTTCGCCACCAATACGGCCAGCGGCCACCACCGCCTCATCAGCCGAGTCGCAAGCATAGCCTTCTGACACCGGCAAACCGTAGTCGGCAAACAGTTGCTTGCCTTGATATTCATGCAAATTCATTCTGAAACCTCGCCGCGTACGACCACGCAGTCCCTCGTTACAGCTCGCGAAAAATTAAATCCGGTGAACCTGGCCGCACCCCCGGCACCCGGGCACAGTGCGTCCAGCACAACAGACAAGAGCGCAATAGCCGACTGAATCAGCCTGCTGACTTGCGGTTGGGCATATGAATGGCACGCTCATCAACCGCCAGGGCTGCCTCATGCAGTGCCTCACCAAAAGTAGGATGCCCAAACATCGTCAAAGCAAGGTCCTCAACGCTGGCACTGAACTCCATTGCCACAACGCCCTGCTGCACCAGCTCTGCGGCACAGCTTCCCACCGCATGCACGCCCAGCACGCGGTCTGTGTCACTGTCGGCAACGATCTTGACCAGCCCTTCACTTTCGTTGGCGGCCACAGCGCGTCCCACTGCTGAAAAAGGAAAAGCTCCTGTTTTGACGGAGACGCCGGCTTCCTTTGCCTGCTCTTCAGTCTGGCCAGCCCAGGCCACCTCGGGATGGGTGTAGATAATGGAGGGAACCAGGTCGTAGTTGACCTCAGCGGCTTTGCCTGCGATCAACTCAGCCACCATCACCCCTTCTTCTGCGCCCTTGTGCGCCAGCATGGGGCCGCGCACGGCATCACCTACGGCAAACAGGCCTGGCACAGCGGTGCGACAGCGATCATCAACAGCAACAAAACCGCGATTGTCCAGCTCCACCCCAGCCTCTGGTGCAAACAGATTCGCTGTGCTGGGGGCCCGGCCTACAGCCACAATCACCTTGTCAAAGACTTCTACCACCTCTTTGCCCTGCGGATCCTGGTAGTGAACCTTGACCTCCTGCCCCTCTATTCCGGAACTCACAACACGACATCCCAGACGGATATCAAGTCCCTGTTTTCTGAAAATCTTTTCGGATACCCGGGCTATCTGCCGATCGGCCATTCCCAGGAAGTTATCCAGCGCTTCCAGCACAACAACCTGCGATCCCAGCCGCGCCCAGACACTACCGAGTTCCAGACCTATAACACCCGCGCCTATCACCCCCAGCCGCCCGGGAACCTTGTCAAATTCCAGAGCACCTGTGGAGTTAACGATCAGGTTGTCATCAAGCGGCACGGGAGGAATCTCTACAGGATGAGAGCCGGTCGCCACCACCGTATTACTGGCATGGATTTCAGACACCTTGCCTGCGGCATCGGTAATCTCAATCCTCTCATTGCCAAGCACCCTGGCCACACCGGATATCAAACTCACCCCGTTGGCCGCAAAGAGCGCCTTGATACCACCGCTCATTTTCTGGACCACTTTGTCCTTGCGCTTCATCATGGCGGCAACATCAATGCCCAGCTTCTCCAGAGCTATGCCATGCTCGGCAAACTGATGGGCCGCCTGATGAAACCGGTGCGAACTGTCCAGCAGCGCCTTGGAGGGAATACAGCCCACATTCAGGCAGGTGCCACCCAGAGTGGGCTTGCCCGCTGCATCCTGCCACTTTTCCACGCACACCGTTTTCAGCCCCAGCTGGGCTGCCCGGATCGCACATACATAACCAGCCGGACCGGCTCCTATCACAGCTACGTCAAATTTTTCCGTCATATCACTCAACCAGACCTTTGCATTACACCCGGGGGCTTTTCTTAAACTGCAAGAAGAATGCGCGTCGGATCTTCCAGCAGCTCTTTCATGGTCACCAGAAAGGTAACGGCCTCTTTGCCATCAAGAAGCCGATGATCGTAAGAAAGCGCCAGGTACATCATGGGGAGAATGACAACCTGACCATCAACTGCCACAGGCCTCTCCTGGATCTTGTGCATACCCAGAATGGCTGACTGGGGAGGATTGAGAATAGGGGTCGACAGCAAAGAACCAAAAACACCACCGTTGGAGATGGTGAAGGTGCCGCCTGTCATATCCTCAATGGCCAGCTTGCCATCACGCGCCTTGATTCCGTAATCTCGAACGCAGGTCTCCAGCTCCGCCAGGGTTTTCTGCTCAGCGTCACGAACCACTGGCACTACCAGTCCCCTCTCGCTGGAAACGGCTACGCCTATATCCTGATAGCCATGGTAAACAACATCCTGGCCGTCAATGGAGGCATTCGCGACCGGGTGACGCTTCAAGGCTTCCACGGCGGCCTTGACGAAGAACGACATGAATCCCAGTTTCACACCATGGCGTTTTTCGAACAGGTCGCGGTAGCGTTTGCGCACTTCCATAATCGGACGCATGTTGACTTCATTGAAAGTGGTCAGCATGGCTGCCGACTGCTGCGCCTGAAGCAAGCGCTCTGCCACCTTGGCGCGCAGACGCGTCATGGGCACACGCTGTTCGGGGCGCTCGCCAGAAGGAGAGCCCGCAGGAGAGTGCTCCTGCGTCCCCTTGCCAACGGCAGGCTTTTCGTCTGAAGGCCCTTTATCCGCAGCGGGCCTGTCTGCGGTCTGGCTCATGGCCGGCTGGGGACTTGAACCGCGAACACGGACGAAAGCCAGAACGTCCTCCTTGGTAATCCGCCCCCCCTTTCCTGTTCCCGTAAGAGCCTCCGGCTGGACGCCATGCTCTTCGGCAAGACGCCTGGCCGCCGGGCTCAACAAAAATGACACCCCGACCTGGCCAGACGCTTCCACGCTCAGAGAAGCCTCTGCAACAGCAGAAGCAGAAGCCGCTGCGGCATCGCCGGAAGCCGCATCAGGAGCGGGCACACTCTCACCTTTTTCCCCCACCTCGAAGTGCGCAATCACCTCCTCACTGGCCACAAGGCCCCCAGCCGCCTTCAACTGGTCAAGCAGGGTGCCAGACTCGGGCGCCACAACTTCCAGGACCACCTTGTCTGTTTCAATTTCCACCACAAGCTCATCGCGTACGCAGTAGTCGCCCGGCTCTTTACGCCAGGCTGCTATAGTGCCTTCGCTGACAGACTCAGGAAACGTTGGTACTTTGATCTCTACAGCCATGGATGCTCAATTCCTTGACGATTCAGTCACCGGTTACATAATTCAGGGCGCGGGCAACCAATCCCTCCTGCTCTTCGAGATGCATCGACATGTACCCACAAGCCGGTGCAGCCGATGCAGGGCGGCCTTCGTAGCCCAGTGTCAGCGCTTCGTTGGGGTGTGTCGCGACAGCTCGCCGCATGTGGTGCTGGCTGCAATACCAGGCCCCCTGGTTCATGGGCTCTTCCTGACACCAGACAACAGTTGTCAACATAGGCCATGCCGCCAGGACCTCTGCCAGATCCTTTTCCGGAAAGGGATAGAGCTGCTCCACGCGAATAATGGCCACAGTATTCAACTGTTGGTCACGACGCATGCTCAGCAGGTCGTAGTACACTTTTCCGCTGCACAGAACCAGCCTTGTCACTCTTTTCTTGTCGAGAGAATCCACTTCCGGAATGACTGTCTGGAACGCGCCTGCAGACAATTCCTCCAGGGAGGATACAGCCAGCCGATGACGCAGCAAACTCTTGGGGGAAAAAACAATCAGTGGCTTGCGTAACGGCCGCACAATCTGGCGACGCAGCATATGAAACACCTGGGCCGGCGTCGTTGGCACGCACACCTGGATATTATGCTGGGCACTGAGCTGCAGAAAACGCTCCAGCCGGGCAGAGGAATGCTCAGGCCCCTGGCCTTCATAGCCATGCGGCAGCAGCATGGTCAGGCCGCACAGCCGCCCCCATTTGGCTTCACCGCTGGTGATAAACTGATCGATGACAACCTGAGCCCCATTGGCAAAGTCACCAAACTGCGCTTCCCATATCACAAGAGCACGCGGTCTGGTGGTTGCATAGCCGTATTCAAAAGCCAACACGGCCTCTTCTGACAAAACAGAGTCGTACAGACACACCTCGGACTGATCATCACCCAGATGCGCCAACGGCATCCATGTGCTGCCGTCTTCCTGGCTATGCAAGACCGCGTGCCTGTGTGAGAAAGTTCCCCGGGCCACATCCTGGCCGGTCATTCGCACCGGATATCCGTCCGTCAGAAGAGTGGCATAGGCCAGCAGCTCTGCCATGCCCCAGTTGAGAGACACTTCGCCAGCCACCATGCTGCGGCGCTCATCCATCATCTTGGCGATTTGACGCTGAAGCACAAAGCCGTCAGGCACAGAGCACAGCCGCTCTCCCAGTTTCAACAGCGTCTCCATGGGAACCCGGGTATCATGCGAGGCTGTCCACGAGTGGCCCAGATAAGGCGTCCAGTCCACATACAGGTTGGTGTTGGGCTCGGCAACCAGCGCCTCTACAACGTGCTGGCCAGCATTCAGGGCGGCACGATAGTTTGTCGCCATCGCCTGCTCCTGCGCCTCGGTCAGCACACCCGCCTGGACAAGCGCCTTGGCATAGAGTGTACGCGTGGTTTCCTGCCCCCTGATCTGCTTGTACATAAGCGGCTGGGTGAAAGCCGGCTCATCGGCTTCATTGTGCCCCCGGCGTCTGTAGCAGACCAGGTCGATGACACAGTCGCATCCAAACTCCCTGCGATAATCGACAGCAATGCCTGCTGCAAACACAACAGCCGCAGGATCATCACCATTGACATGCAAAACAGGTGTCGCCAGCATCTTGGCCACATCCGTACAG
Source organism: Kistimonas sp. bin40 (assembly GCA_002238585.1). GTDB lineage: Bacteria > Pseudomonadota > Gammaproteobacteria > Pseudomonadales > Endozoicomonadaceae > Sansalvadorimonas. The sequence continues at coordinate 53,765 of MPMQ01000012.1, forward strand.
TAAGGAGTGGAGCGGGCATCTTCCTTGCGGCTGGTCGTAAATCCGACCTGATTGTTGACAACCACATGAACAGTGCCGCCTGAGCTGTAGGCGCGCGTTTGAGACAGCTGGAACGTTTCTGTCACGACTCCCTGCCCGGCAAAAGCGGCGTCACCATGTATGGCGACCGGCACCACCTGACAGCGCTCCCGGTCCTTACGGCGATCCTGGCGCGCACGAACCGAGCCCTGCACAACCGGCGAGACAATTTCAAGGTGCGAGGGGTTGAACGCAAGAGCAAGATGCACCTCTCCGCCGGAGGTCATCACATTGGACGAAAAGCCCTGGTGATACTTCACATCGCCGGAAGCATCACAGGCGTGCAGACTGATTTTGCCTTCAAACTCGTCGAAAAGGTCAGAGGGATTCTTTCCCAGAATATTGACAAGGACATTCAGGCGCCCCCGGTGCGCCATGCCAATCACAATCTCTTCTGCCCCCTGGGCGCCACTGCACTCAATCAGTTCATCCAGAAGAGGAATCAACGACTCCGCACCTTCCAGACCAAACCGTTTGGTACCCGGGTACTTGGCCGCCAGATATTTTTCAAGACCTTCAGCCGCCGTCAGTCGCGCCAGAAGCTGGGTTTCGGACCTGTTGGACGACGCGAACTTGCCTCCGGCCGCCTCCAGCCTGTTCTGAAACCAGCGTCTTTGACATGCATCCGGAATATGCATGAACTCAGCGCCCACAGGGCCGCAATAAATAGACTCAAGGGCAGATAATATTTCACGCAACGGCACAGGCGCCGCGTCTCCCAGCAGTTCCTCTGCCTTGAACGCAACAGCCAGATCCGCCGGCGTGAAGCCATGATGCTCCGGTTCCAGATCCGGCACAGCGGCGGGCACTTCCATACCCAAAGGATCTGTGCAGGCGCGCCTGAATCCATAGCTTCGGTACGCATCTACCAGACGCAGAACCTGTGCCTGTTTGCGCTCATACTCCGCGTTTGAACCCTTGTCCAGGCGCGGCTTGCGCCGCCCCAGCTCAAGAAAGTACTGGCGCACTTCGGCGTGAGACCTGTCCCGCTCTTGCGGATCACCCACAGGCGGCAAGTCAGAGAAAAAAACACGCCACGCATCCGGAACACCCTGTGGATCCTGCAGCCAGATGTTATACAGCTCCTCGACATAGGCAGCGTTCCCCCCTGAGAGGTGGCCTGTCTGCCACATCTGTCGCATTAGACTGTCTTGCATTGCTCCTGTCATCCTGGATAGGCAGAAATCATGGCCAGCTTACACAACACACTGGCCCCGCACTAAATACCTGCTCCCCGCCCTGATGGACGAGACTTCTGACTTTTCGGGTCAGCAACCGACTCTGGACTGGATTGACACTTGTCTCCATCACCAAAGACGGACAGCTCCCGCCCTTTCTTCATACCATACTGGGCACGAGCGCCCCCTGAACCCACCTGACAAGGCACGCCAAAACCCTGCCCGGGAACCACCTTGCCGCCCACACAGTGCCATCAGGACGGCCTCCGCGAACCGGAAGACCCTGTCGCGCTTGCGCCTGTCATGCGCGCCGACGGGATCAGGGATTGCGGAAAATCAGCCAGGCAAGCGTCCCAACCGCCCCGGACCCGGCTCACAGCATTTTTCGTCAAATGCCACGCCGCAGCAGCATGGTACGTATATGCCCTATGGCCCGGGTGGGATTGAGCCCTTTGGGACACACGTTGACGCAGTTCATGATGCCCCGACACCGGAAAACGCTGAAGGGATCCTGCAAGGCAGACAGGCGCTCGCTGGCGGCCGTGTCCCGACTGTCGGCCAGAAAACGGTACGCCTGCAGCAGGCCCGCCGGGCCAACGAAGCGGTCCGGATTCCACCAGAACGAGGGACAGGATGTAGAGCAACAGGCGCATAAAATGCATTCATACAGCCCATCGAGCTGCTCCCTTTCTTCCGGGCTCTGCAAGCGCTCCTGAGCCGGAGGCGCCGTATCATTGATAAGCCATGGACGCACTTTTTCGTATTGGCGGTAGAACAGCGACATGTCGACAACAAGATCACGGATCACCGGCAAACCGGGCAGGGGCCGCAGCACCAGGCGCCCTTTTTTCAAGGCCTCAGACAGCGGCGTAACACACGCCAGACCATTGGTGCCGCCGATATTCATGCCATCAGAACCGCATACGCCCTCACGGCATGAACGACGATAGGTCAAGGTGGGGTCCTGTGCTTTCAGTCGCTCCAGCACATCCAACACCATCAAGTCCTTTCCGTCCGGCACCGCCACCGTCATATCCTGCATGCGGGGCACATCATCCCGCTCAGGATTATAACGGTACACACTCACCTGCACGTCCACGTCTTTCTCCTTGCATCCACCATCAGTAACTCCGCATTTTCGGAGGAAAGGACGCGACTTTTTCCGGCGAAAAATTAACGTCCCTTTTCCCGACCCGCTGCTGCTTCGGAAAATACAAGGAGTGCTTCAGCCAGTTTTCATCATCGCGGTCTGGGTAATCGTTGCGGGCATGAGCCCCTCTCGATTCCTTGCGCTCCAGCGCAGAAAAGGCTGTTGCAAAGGCCACTTCAAACAGATTGTCCAACTCGAGAGCCTCAATACGCGCCGTATTGAAAGCGCGGCTTTTGTCTTCAAGATGGACATGCGCTATGCGCTCTTTCAAGGACCTGAGTTTTTCAAGCCCCTCCAGCATGGCTTTTTCTTCACGAAAAACGCCAAAACTCAGTTGCATGACATTCTGCAGCTCGTGCCGCAGATCCGCCACAGACTCACCGGACTCGGTGGCTTCCAGTCGATTCAGGCGCGCCATCGCGGCCTCAATATCCGTATCGCTTGCCGCCAGGCTCTCACTTTCTTCCGCCAGACGATCCCGGATATGCAGCCCTACAGCGCGACCAAAAACCACCAGATCAAGCAGGGAATTCCCGCCCAGTCGGTTGGCGCCATGCACGGACACACAGGCCGCCTCGCCGCAGGCATAGAGTCCGTCCACACCAATCTGCTGGCCAGCATCATCCTGCATCAAGGCCTGGCCTTCAACACTGGTGGGGATGCCGCCCATCATATAGTGACAGGTCGGCACCACAGGAACAGGCTCGCGCGCGGGATCAACATGGGCAAAGGTCTTTGACAGCTCGCAAATACCCGGCAGCCGTTTGGTCAGCGTTTCTTCGCCCAGATGATCGAGCTTGAGAAGAACGTGATCCTTGTTGGGCCCGGCCCCCCTGCCCTCCAGAATTTCCAGAATCATGGAGCGGGACACCACGTCGCGGCTGGCCAGGTCGCGGGCATTGGGGGCGTAGCGATCCATGAAGCGCTCACCCTCGCCGTTGACCAGATATCCGCCCTCACCACGACAGCCTTCAGTCACCAGCACACCGGCACCATAAATGCCTGTGGGATGAAATTGCCACATTTCCATGTCCTGAGCCATGAAACCGGCACGCAGGCTCATGCCCACTCCGTCGCCGGTGTTGATCAGCGCATTGGTGGTTGACGCATAAATACGGCCGGCACCACCGGTTGCCAGAACCGTAGCCCGCGCCTTGATATAAACCACCTCACCAGTTTCAATGCACAAGGCCAGCACACCCGTTACCTGCTGCCGGGCATTGGTCACCAGATCGACGGCATACCACTCATTGAGAAACACAGTCTGACTTTTCAGATTCGCCTGGTAAAGTGTATGGAGAAGAGCATGCCCGGTACGATCCGCAGCAGCACAGGTGCGAGCAGCCTGCCCGCCTTCTCCGTAGTTCTTTGACTGGCCACCAAAGGGACGTTGGTAGATGCGCCCTTCCCTGGTACGGGAAAAAGGCAACCCCATGTGATCAAGCTCATACACGGCACGCGGCCCAACAGAACACATGTACTCAATGGCGTCCTGATCACCTATATAATCAGACCCCTTTACGGTGTCATACATATGCCAGCGCCAATCATCCTGTGGATCATCACTGGCAATGGCACAGGTGATTCCGCCCTGCGCTGACACAGTATGTGACCGGGTAGGGAAAACCTTGGATATACAGGCAGTTTTTACACCGGATTCTGTCAACTGGAGAGCCGCCCGCAGACCTGCCCCCCCGCCGCCGACAACAATGGCATCAAAAGTCAGGGTACGCATCCCGGACATATCTCACAGCTCCCACAGGATCTGGATACCCCAGACGCCGTAACCAAACAAAGCAGCGCCACAGAACATCTGAAAAAGAAAACGAACAAGCAGCGCCTTGCGACCCAGAGCCCTCTCGTTGAGGTAGTCTCCGGACAAGGTCCACAGACCAATCCACGCATGCGCACAAAGGGAGAGCAACGCCAGAAGACTGAAAACCCGCATCCAGGTATGGGCGAACAAATCCCTCCACTGGTCATAGTCCAGAGGCGCATGCGCAAACAGCCAGGCGACCATGAACAGAACGTAACCTGCAAGCAGGACCGCCGTCAGACGCTGAACAACCCAGTCGCCCAGACCACTTCGCGCCAGGCTCGTAACAGGGGCTACCATATCCACACTCCCACCATGATGCTCAGCACCAGACTCAACGACAAAGTCAGCCAGGCCGTTTTCTCTCCAGCCTGCCTGGAGTCGGCCACCCCCATGTCCATGACAAGATGCCTTATTCCAGCGACGAAGTGATACCCGAGTCCCGTCAGAAGCAACCAGGCCACGCACTTCGCGCCGGTCGATTGCAGGCAGGCAAGACAGTGCTCAAAGTCAGCAGGAGACTGCAACGAAAGCTCCAGTCCGTACAAGAAAGGCGCGATAGCCAAGAAGAGAAAAACACCAGAGATTCGGTGCAAAATCGAGACAAAGGCAGCCGGCGGCAGCCGCACACTAGCCAAGTCCAGATTTACTGGCCTTTTAGTATTCAATATAGGAAGTCCTGCAATCCCGATGGAAAACGATGGTATTGCGCAGCAAATGGAGCAAGCGCCTTTGCAATAGCACAGCAAAGCGAAGCGAAGCAGAGATCCAAGAGAGCTCGTGCCGGAACCTGCAATGGGATCCCCGTCCGCTTTCGCCGACCGAGCACCCCAACAACCGCACCGTCCAACTGTCCGGCCCCGGATTATAGACACTCTCCTGACCTGTTACAACGTCCATTCCTTCACCGGAGCCGAAAACCACCCTGAAAAAAACCTGCTTCCAATTCAAGTTGTTAGATTGCGGCAAAAACAATCCGCAACCTTATGAAAAGACGGCGGACGCCCGCTGGCACCAGACAATATCCTCGCACGACTGGCAGGGCCGATCTGTCTGACATGTTTGACAAAGATATGGATCGCTATATAGTGGGACAACCTATCAGAGTCCCCACCGGACGCCGGGAGCGGCTTTATGCCGATCCCCTTTTGACTGACCTGACGCTTGATCAAAATTCCACAAAGCTCACCAGGGCAGACGGCAAGTGGTGTACTCGGCTCAATGCAGACAGGGGCGAGAATGACTGACAAATTGGCGCGGCTCAACGCAAACGTAAAGGGACAGGAAGCAGAACTGGAGCTTCCCGTATACAAAGGTACCTACGGTCCTGACGTCATCGACGTAAGAGCGCTGACGAAAAGCGGGCTGCTCACCTACGACCCTGGCTTCGTATCCACAGCATCCTGCCAATCCAGAATTACTTTCATAGATGGTGACAAGGGACAGCTGCTGCACTGCGGTTACCCTATAGAACAACTGGCGGAACAGTCCGATTTCCTTGAGGTCAGCTATCTCCTTCTACACGGAGAACTGCCCAGCGCCCGGGAAAAAGACAACTTCATACACGCGGTCACGCGGCACACCCTTGTACACGAGCAACTGGCCGAAATCCTGAAAGGGTTTTACCGTGATGCGCATCCCATGGCGGTGCTCTGTGGACTGGTCAGTGCCATGTCGTCCTTCTACCACGACTCGCTGGATATCAGCAGTGCTCCCCATCGCGAGAAGACGGCCCTGAGACTGATTGCCAAAATGCCTACCCTGGCAGCCATGGCATACAAGTACGCGCTGGGCCAGCCTGCCATGACACCGCGCAATGATCTGTCCTATGGCGGAAACTTTCTCCACATGATGTTTGCCACCCCCTGCGAGCCTTACAAGGTCAGTCCCACGCTGGCCAAGGCCATGGACAAAATATTCCTTCTGCACGCCGACCATGAGCAAAACGCCTCGACGTCCACAGTGCGCATGGCCGGCTCTTCGGGTGCCAACCCTTTCTCCTGTATCGCCGCCGGTATAGCGGCACTCTGGGGACCGGCCCACGGTGGCGCCAATGAGGCGGTGCTGAAGATGCTTGATGAAATAGGCGACGAGTCCCGCATTGATCATTACATCGCCAGGGCCAAAGACAAAAAGGATCCCTTCCGGCTTATGGGCTTCGGCCACAGAGTCTATAAAAACTTCGATCCCCGCGCCCGGGTGATGATGCAGACCTGCAACGAGGTCCTGGCAGAGCTGGGCATTGATGACCCCCAGTTGAAGATCGCCAAAAAACTGGAAGAAATTGCGCTCAGGGACAGCTATTTCATCGAGAGAAATCTGTATCCCAATGTGGATTTTTATTCCGGCATTACTCTCAAGGCGCTCGGCATTCCCCGCGAGATGTTCACTGTCGTTTTTGCCATAGGGCGAACGCCAGGCTGGATTTCTCATTGGCATGAAATGCTCAGCGAGGACTACCGCATCAGCCGTCCACGCCAACTGTACACAGGCCCGGCCCGTCGGGACTTCGTCCCCCTGACGGAGCGCTGATGGCTGGCGGAGCAGGACATGCGCGGCGGGCAGGGCCTGTCCGCCAACAAGAGCCCCACTTCCAGGCAGCAGCGCCTTCCGGGGCTGTCCATTGCCATAGACAACAACAATCAAGGATACACATTTGGCTTCGTCAGACGCGTGCTGAGACGGGAGATCAGCTGGCATGGCAGCATTTCCTGCACTGTGAAAGGCACGCGACTGGAAGCATTTCCCGAACATGGAATGGATAACTTCTCCCCAGGCCTGGATTTCGCTGCTGACGCTGACGGTTCTCGAAATCGTCCTCGGGATAGACAACATTATCTTCATAAACATTTTGACCAACAGACTCCCGGTCAATCAGCGCGATCAGGCCAGAAAGTGTGGCTTGATAGCGGCCATGATAACCCGCCTGCTCCTGTTGCTGTCCCTGTCATGGATAATGAAACTGACCGCCCCGCTTGTGCCCTTGCCACTGATCCAGAAGACACTGTCAGGACGTGATCTCATCCTGCTGGGCGGAGGGCTTTTCCTGTTGTTCAAAAGCACCAGTGAAATTCACTCTTTCATGGAAAAGGAGCAGGAACAGGTCGATGAGGCGGCGCCCGGATACACAACAGGCTTTGCTCTGGTACTGGGCCAGATTGCTGTACTGGACATTGTATTTTCCCTGGACTCCATCATCACTGCCGTTGGAATGACTGCGCACCTGCCGGTCATGATTGCTGCTGTCATTCTGTCGGTCAGCGTCATGCTTTACGCGGCCACGCCTGTCGCCCATTTTATTGCCGACCACCCGACACTGAAAATGCTGGCACTCAGTTTTCTGATGCTGATAGGCTTGTCCCTTGTGACCGAGGCGCTCGCGTTTTCCATTCCCAAGGGATACATCTACTTTGCGATGGCTTTTTCCCTGGCTGTGGAAATGCTCAATATCCGCAAGGCCAAACGCCAGCGCAGAAGTGACAGACAGACATAAACTCTCCTGCAACCTCCGGCAGCGGCAACAACACTATGGTGAGACACGAGGCATCAAGGATAGAATATCCCTTTTTTTGAGGGCGGCTCGGTCAGTCGCACGACCTGCATGCTTCTGCCAACAAGTCTCTCGACGAACACTAACCCGTTTCAGGACTGGCCTGTTGTTCCGGTAGCAGGCCAATCCATCGCCGGACATAGACATGGCCAATCCGCCCTATAAAAAGAAGAAGGTACAGCCGTCAGAATCGATGCAGCCTGCTTGCAAAACCGGCGCTCTCCTCTCAGACGAAGACAGAAAGCTCCTTCAGCAGGCCATGGCCGACGTCGATCCACTGTCGCACAAAAAAGCGAAAATGCAGCTCGCCCGGTTGAAAGAACTGCCGTCCACTGTACGGCTGCGTCAACAACGGGCGGCTCAAATGGCGACTCCTGCGCCAGAGCCCGATCTGCTGTCGACCCTGCATCTGGAAGAAGTGCAGCCCGATGCCTATGTGGAGCATTGTGGACCGGACATGACTCACCACCAGATGCGAAAACTGCGTCTGGGAAAGGGCGAGGTGGAAGATACACTGGATTTACATGGATACAATTTTGAGCAAGCGCGTACCCTGCTCAAACAGTTCGTTGCTTTTTGTCGCGGCCAGGGCTACACGACAGTCAGGGTCATACATGGTAAGTCGCACTCTGTCTGGGGGCGAAAGAAAAGCATGAAAAGCCATGTGTACACCTGGTTGAAACAAATTGAGCAGGTCAAGGGATTTGCTTCCTGTCTTCCCGTAGACGGTGGCACAGGGGCCGTTTATGTTCTGCTGAAAAAGCAACGTTGAATAGCAGCTGGCGTCAGACATCGGGCAATGCTGGCACCAAAGGTTTTGTCATGGCACCGGTTCCAGACGCCCTGCCGCACACAGAGGGAGACGGGGGGAGACTACACCGCAAGCACTGTGCCCGCTGGAGAGCCCCTGTCCCCCACGGGAACAGCCTCCAGTCTGGATCGCCAGCCTGGCACACGCTGGCCCCGCGCGTATGACGGGAGACGGACGCCGGGAGCCCCTTCGCCTCTGGTGTAAAAGGCCTTCTGGCCAGGCCCTGCGTTTATTCCATTTCCCCGGTGACGGTTTCTTCCCTGAAAAGGAATTTGCCCCGGGCATGATCCTCAACGAACGAAGTCAACACGCGCTTGACCGGCAGGAAGGCCAACTTTTGCCAGGGGATGCTTTGCAGCGCAAAAAGGTCGACTTCGAGAGACTCCAGCCCCGGCGAGAAATCGGGCAATTCCATCTGAGCCCGGTAGAAAACATGAACCTGATCCGCATCGGGAATACTCATGACGGCATAAAGTTGTTCACAGCAGGTGACGGCGCGTGCTTCTTCCCAGGTCTCACGCCTGGCTCCCGCCAGAAGAGTTTCCCGGCTTTCCATAAAACCTGCCGGGAGGGTCCAGTAGCCATGGCGTGGTTCTATGGCCCTGCGACACAGGAGAACACGATCTCCTATAACAGGCAGGGTGCCGACGACAATTTTCGGATTCTGATAGTGAACCATCTGACAGCTGCCGCACACGTACCGGCGCCTGTCATCCCCCTCGGGCACCTGCAAGCTGACAGATGCTCCACACCCACTGCAATATTTCATGGTCAGATTCCTTGAGGCTTGTTGTGGCGGCGCTCCACCCACAGATGCGTCCCGCCGATGACAGCCGCAGGCATAAGGACAAGGGGGGCGAAGGGGATCAGGGTACACAGGGACACGCTCGCACCAAACAGCCAGGTGGGCCACCTGGGCGATGCCAGCAGGCGTCTCGTCTCACGAAAACTGACGCCTTCGTTATCCGCAGCATAGTCGCAGTACTGAAGAGCTGTTGCCCAGCCAGAGAACGCCAACCATAACCAGGGGCTGATCAAGTTCACCAGCGGAATCAGCGAGATAACAAGCAGAATCAGCATTCTGGGCAGAATATAGCTCAGTTTGTGCAGCTCCCGCGACAGGGTGCGCACTGTGACAGACACGAAAGCCTCCCAGCGACTGGTCTCTGGCAGACTGTCCGGGGCCAGCCGACGCTGCACTTTTTCGGCCAGCAATCCATAAAAAGGTGCAGCAATCAGATGGGCCACCAGGGTAAAACTGAACAGAACGACAATAGCCATCGTCAATGCCAACACGGGCCAGAGCAAAAAAGAAAAGACACCCAGCCAGCCGGGCATCTGCCCCAGCCACCGATCGAGAAGGGCACTCAACTGATGGAAAGCGACTCCGACAAGCAGGATGTAGAGGATGGTGTTAAGAAGCAGCGGAACAAGAACACAGGACTTCAAACCTGTTTGTTTGAGCTGGCGCAGGCCAGTCAGTAGCAAGCAAGCTCCCTGCAAAAAGCGGAAAGGGCGGCGTGTCATGAGAAGGGTTACCTGAAATCTGCGCAAGGGGCACCACTGGCTCGCAGTGGGCAAGCTGGTTATTATGTCGCACATTTTCTGGTCTTGACAGGTGTCAGTGACACAGGCGCTATGAGGCAGACAATTTTTCGCACAGCCATACAAGGAGATGAAGTGTGACTGAAAGAAGACACAGCCGATTGCTGGTACTGGGTTCAGGGCCAGCCGGTTACACAGCTGCCATTTATGCGGCACGGGCCAACCTGCGGCCTCTTTTGATCACCGGCCAGCAGGTCGGAGGCCAGCTGACCACGACGACAGATGTTGAAAACTGGCCAGGCGAAGCCCCCGGCTTGCAAGGCACTGAGTTGATGGAGCGCATGCGGGCGCACGCAGAACGCTTCGATACCGAGGTTGTCTTTGACAACATTGAGAAAGCCGACCTGGGACAAAGGCCCTTTGTGCTGGAAGGCAACAGTGGTACCTACAGTTGCGATGCCCTTGTCATATGCACCGGTGCCAGCGCGCGCTACCTGGGACTGGCGAGCGAAACGGCCTACATGGGGCGAGGCGTCTCGGCCTGCGCCACCTGTGACGGTTTTTTCTACAAAGGAAAGCCGGTGGCTGTTGTAGGCGGCGGCAACACAGCCGTGGAGGAAACACTGTATCTGTCCAATATTGCTTCGCATGTGACACTGGTGCACCGCAGGGACAGCTTTCGTGCCGAAAAAATCCTGCAGCAAAAATTGTTTGAAAAAGTCGATGCCGGGCAAGTGAGCCTGGCCTGCCATGCCACCCTGGATGAGGTGCTGGGAGACCAGGACGGTGTCACGGGCATGCGTCTGCGCAGCACGCTTGACGACAGCACCCGGGAACTTGACGTCCACGGCATTTTTATTGCCATTGGGCACACACCCAATACGGCCCTGTTTGCGGATCAGCTGAAGATGAAGGCGGGCTGGATCTGTGTCAAGGGAGGAAGCGAAGGTGCGGCTACGTCCACCTCTGTTGAAGGCGTGTTTGCAGCGGGTGACGTGATGGATTCCGTCTATCGCCAGGCCATCACCTCTGCCGGAAGTGGCTGCATGGCGGCTCTTGATGCCGAGAAATACCTGGACAGTCTTCAATAGCCTTCTGATCTGAGCGTTGACCTGGCAAGCAGTGGCCAGGTCAAAACGCTTGTCAGGTCTGAACAAATGCGCTGTATGCATCCGTTGTGGCGCGAACTGGCCAGCCACCGCAATGCCCAGTGAACAGTATCCCATGCTGGATGGCCACTGAGTCGGGGCCTCCAGCAGCAAGGCACGGCCCGCCAGGGACTGGCTGCCACGCCAGCGAGGACGCAGGGAACACCATTGTTAATGTCTGAACGGGCTGAGCTACTGACAAAAAGGCAGGCTGTCAAAACTTGGCAAGCACAACCGGATCCAAGAGGTAACAAACAAACAGAGCACCGTACTCATGACACCTTCCTTGCTCAACAAGATCCCGCAGACTGTATCCGGCTCGCCCTGCCCTCCGGCAATGCCATCAGAACCGGTCATTATCGCCCGCACTCCCGTCCCGATTTGTAAACAAAGCCAGCCGATCTGCGCACACCCCCAGGGCCTGCCCTGCCTGGTGCTGCACAAGATTTTCAGTTATCTGCCATTCTCCGCTCAGACTGCGTGTACGCAAGTGTGCCGCCACTGGTATAACAATCTTCCTGACAACTATCTCAGTCTGACTCGGTGGTTGCGCCAGCACCCTCCACCAGCAAACATATCTGCATCCCAGATAACGGCAGGCTACGAGAGCCGCAGTCGCCCCTGGTTGGCACGCCAGGGCAGCGAGCTCCTGACCTGTCTGGATCGCCAGCAGCAGGAGCTGGAGCTGCTCAAACAGCGTGCAGAGTCTGAGCCCGGTCCGGACCTGCAGCAGCAGATGCACAGGGCCTGTCGCTGTCTGGCCGGGCTGGTGCGCTACAGCCTGCACCACCAGATAACCCAGGCCCCTGAGCTGCAACTGCGCCCGGTTGCTATCGACTGTGCCGCCACTACTGCCAGGGGCGGCATCCTGTTCAGCCCCTGTAGCAGATGGCTGCTGGTGGGAACCCGTGGGACCGAAAACCCGATGCAGCTCCATGATTGCACGGGTCACCACCAACAGCCGGGCGTCATGGCACTCTTCCGAAGAAGGCAGTTCACCCGGGTCAAGTTTGCAGTGACGCCACCGAATACGCTGCTGACAGCCCATGACAGTCAGGTGCTGGTATGGCAAAAGCACCCGGATACCCGTATTTGGCACCAGATCCAGCTATGGGGCCTTTATAGATCCCACAAAATTGTTAACCTGGTATCCATGGGAAACGGAGACATCATCACTTTATCCCTCACCAGCGCGTCTGGCACCATCTCCACCCAGATACTGTTTTCCTGTTATCTGGGCGCAAGGCATGGCTGGGCAGAGCCCATCGTCCACCAGACTCCCCAGGCCATTCTCACCTGTGCGGAAGATCCATTGTCATGCCGGTTGGCACTGGCCAGCAGTACCCCCATCCCTGACAGCACGGCTCACAGAAATGAAGTACGCATCTGGTACAAGACCCCGAATTCAGCCCGATTTCTGCCATGGAACTGCGCAATCTCTGTTCTGGAAGAGCAGGACATCTCTTTGCAGAACGCCGAGATTCGCCTGCAAGGTCGGCTCCTGCTGACACTGCCGACCAACGGGCAGCTGAGTCTGTGGACGCTGGACGCCCGGCACCAGCTGCACAAGACGGCACTGAGAAAGCTGGAGCTGGGCCTTCTGAGACCCAGTCTGTACCAGCTGGCCTGTTTTCGCAGTGATAGCAAACAACTGGCGCTGGCTCCCTCCCGCTGCTACATCCTGTTCTGGGATAAAAATCAGGACGACCAATGGCAAGTCGGAGCCAGACTCAACACGCCCCCCGAACCTGCGGTCACACCCGACAGTCTGAACTACATACTCCTGTCGACCAGTGGCCGAACCCTGGTACGCTGCACCCGTTTCCAGATTACTGTCTGGCACCGCAGCGGTGCATGCTGGCAGACGGTGGTGCAACGCACATCGGTACAGCCTTGCCGTGTGGTACCACATGCCGGCTTGCTGCCAGACGGCGATACCGTCGTCACCATGGTGCAGGACCCAACCCCGTCCCTGTGGATTCACGGGCCCGACAGCCAGGGACGATTCATCCAGAAAGCGCGTCTGACAACCCGGGCGTCCCTGGCCGGTCGCAACGCCAGCAGCCCGGATGGGCTCTCATTACTGCTGGTCACAGATGATGGACAACTCTCCCTGCAGCAGTTGACCTGTACCTCACCTGCGAGCGCCCCTTCTCGCTCCTGATGTTCAGGCCCGGAAAATCCCCGATGATCACACCGCCAGCCAGTAGTCTCCCGCCAGACGTCAGAGCACGGCCATCAGGCCCCAGCCGGGAGGCGGCGACAGCTGCCGGATGCACTGCCAGCGCAACACAGACGGGAAGGACAGCACAGCAGGTCAGCACAGCACAACAGCAACACGCCCAAGCCTCACCGACCTCAAGCCTCGCCAGCACCCAGGCAGCACCGGTTTCCATCGCCCAGGTGCTGCCTGCCGAACTGCTGCACCTGATATTCACACAACTGGCTCTCTCAACGCACAGCCAGTGTGCGTTGGTGTGTCGCCACTGGTACGCCAGCCTGCCCTTCACCAGAGTGCGGATAGGCCGTTGGCTGAAAAGCCGGGAGAATCGCGAATGGCAAGGGCGCGTCTGCCGTGACTGGGCACAGGCCTACAGCACCCGTGCCTACCCTTTCCTGGCAGGGCACGGGTGTGAACTTGTGCCCCTGCTGCAGCACCAGCATCAAGAATGGCAGCAGTGCCGGGACCGGCAGCGAAAAGCCCCGTCACGGGTAGCAGAGCGGTCTGTGCAGACAGCGCATCATATGCTGTCGGCACTGGTGCGCTACGCTCTGCACCAGCAAATTATCCAGGCACCAAAGTTGAGGCTCTGGCCTGCGGTCATCCACTGGCAACACAGCGATTTTCTGAGTCTGTTTTCCTTCTCGCCCTGTGGCCGCTGGCTGGCGGCATGCCGACAGGCCCACAGTGGAGCCCCCCGGTTTTTACGTTTCCATGCCTGGCAACCTGATGGCTGGCACAAGGATAAAACAATTCCCCGTCTGGACCTGTACGTCGAAGACATCCTGTGCAGCTATGCACTACCGGCCACTTTCTACAGTAACCATGGTGCAACGATCAGCGTCTGGCAGCGGGAGCCGGACACCGGCTGGCGACGCACATGGCAGCACCGGACGCATGTACTTCATGAAATCGACAGTCTGAACGAAGCGAGCACTGGTGATCTGGTCACCCTGTCCCGGCGGTCCAGCGGCGAACCAGGATGGATGCTGGACTTCTACTGCTACCGGGATCACGACCGCAGCTGGGCTTCACCGGCATCTTTCTTCTACGGGCTGGAACCCCGGTGCCTTGTCACCAGCAGGACAGACTGCCATCTGGCCCTGGCGGTGAGCTCGTCCGTTGGCCGGGACCATCGCAAGAATGAAATACACTTCTGGCACCGGGTCAGGCAAGCCGGGCAAGTCGCGTGGACATGCCACCCCCATCCACTCAGACCCGACCAGGCGCAGGTGACCGCATTGGACTTTACCCAGAGCTGCCGCCACCTGCTGACTTTGCTGGGAGACGGTCAGATCTGTATATGGCACCCTGGGAGCCATAACAGGTGGCAGCAACGACTGACAGTGGCCACGGCCATTGATGTAACACGGCAAGTGCTCGCTGATGTTTGTTCTTCCGTATCCCGGGAAGACACAATACAGCTGGTCGTGCCCGGTGCCGCACGCCAGCTCCAGTTCTGGCATGAGGATGGACAGGGCAACTGGACACAGGGAGCCAGAATCGACACACCGCCAGAACCGGGCATGGCTGCTGGCGAACTGGTGCGCGAGGTTTTACTGGCGTCCAACGGCCGCCTGTTGGTGCAGCGCACCAGGTGGTGCCTGGACATCTGGCATCAGGATCACGCGAAGACCTGGCAACGCCTGATCCACCACAGAAGCGAAACGGGGACCGCCCCCCGGGCTTGCCTGCTCGGCATCGGGAGGGAGGCAGTTTGCACAACCTCCGGCGATACGGCCGGAAACCTGTGGATTCATGGTCTGAACGCTGAGGGGAAGATGGTCGAAAAAGCCCGGGTAGCAGCAGGAGCGCCGATCAGAACGCTGTTTTGCAGCGAGGATGGACTGACCCTGGTACCGGACATTTTGACAGAACAAATCCCGACTCTTCTGCACCTGGGGCCCCCCACCCAGCAGAATGCAGCCCGCCAGGACTTGCATATACAGGACCTGTTGCCGTAGCAGCCGCGATGCGGCACGAGGGACAAAGCCTGCACAGCACCGGGCAACGAAGTACAGGCTCCGGGCTACAGCGACGCTGGCCTGTCTGTGCTGGCGGGCACACAAACACAAGACTCAGCCCTGCTGCGGGTTTCCCTGGCGCAGCAGGCAGCCCGACGAGCTCCGCCACACACAACAGAGCAGTGATACCAAAAAACCGTACGGGTGCAACTTGCTGGCACAAATGCGGTCCTGTACCAGGAGTGCACTGCAGCAAGAGGCCTGCGCGCCCCGATACGAGATGCCCCGATACGAGATGCATAGTGCCAGCGGCTCAGCGGAAACAGCCAGGGGACAGGCGCGTGCGGCGGCACAAGGCTCCGGATAGCCCCTCATCCTTGCTGCCACTGACCAGCCCGTACAACGGGCCTTGCTCTACCGCAACATCCCTCTACAGGAGAGCACCCCATGATCACACCACCAGACTCTGCCAGCCCGCCAGTGCGCAGCGCCGCTACACCAAAGCCGCCCGCGCCTGTGTCCGAAACCCGGCAGTCACAGCTCGTCACAATTCCCGGCCGCCAGCCTGCCCGGGTGGCACAGGCAGACAGTGCAACAGGGCAGTGGCCGGAAGCGGCATCGACCGCAAGGCTGACCGACGAGCACGCCTCCCCGGTTGCCATTGCCCAGGTTCTGCCCCCCGAACTGCTGTGCCTGATTTTCAACAGACTGTCACTCTCAGCACATAACCAGTGCGCGCTGGTGTGCCGGCACTGGTATGCCTGCCGACCTTCCACCGCAATGCACATCACCCGCCAACTGGAAAGCCAGCACCAGCGCAATCAGGGATGGGGCTTTCGTGACTGGGCTTTCGCTTACAGCAGCCGCAGTTACCCTTTCCTGGCAGGACACAGGTGCGCACTCCTGCCCCAGCTGCAACGCCAGCATGAGGAACTGCAATGCCGGCAAGAAAGGCACAGCGCAGCACCGTCTGCTGTCAGCGGACCACTCATCCAGACTGCGCATCACATGCTGTCGGCACTGGTGCGCTACGCGCTGCGCCAGCAAATCATCCAGGCACAAAAGCTGACGCTCTGGCCTGCTGTTATCGACTGGGAGCACAGCGATTTTCTGGATCTTATTGCATTCAGTCACTGCAGCCGCTGGCTGGCGGTCTGCCGACAGGCCCATGATGAACAACCGCCTTTTTTCCGTTTCCATGCCTGGCGACGCGACGGCTGGCACCTGGAAAAAACACGTCCTGATCCTGATCAGCCGGTCGACGATATCGCCTTCAGCTATACGACACCAGGAACAGCCTACGCCAGCCATGGTACACAGCTGAGCGTCTGGCAGCGGGAGCCTGTCACCGGTTGTTGGCACCGTATACGTCAGCAGAGTGCAGGCGCGCGCTATGAGACCTATTTGCTCCAGGAGATACAGGGAGGCGACCTGGTCACCCTGTCGCGGGCGCTGCACGACGGTGAAGCATGGATGCTGCGTTTCTACCACCACAGGCATCACGACCGCAGCCTGGACCTGACTTCGCCTGAAACACACTATTACAGCCTGGAGCCTCAGTGCACCGTCATCGACACCGTAAGAAGTCGCCTGGCGCTGGCCGTGGACTCGCCCAGACCGCGAGGCCCCTGCAAAAATGAAGTACACCTCTGGTATAAGGACATGTGCTACGGGGAGCCCTTGTGGCGGTGCCAGATCCACAAGCTCAGGCCCGACCTTGCGATGATATCCTCCTTGAGTTTCAGCCCCCATTCTCTCTACCTGTTGGCATTACTGGCCGATGGACAGATTCATCTGTGGCAACTGGATACAGGGCACTCATGGCCGGAACGACTGATAGCCCCCACAGCCATCGATGTGGCATACCAGAATTTCTGTCACCTGACCGAATTCCGGAGAGATGGAAAGCAGCTGGTTGTGCCCTGCGCCCCACGCCAGCTGCAATTCTGGAATGAGGGTGAGCGCGACTACTGGACGAGGGGAGCAAGGATAGAAATGCCTGGCAACCCTTCCATCGGGGCCGCCGGGATGCTGCACGAGCTGACGATGACCGCCGACGGCCGTACGCTGGTGGTGCGCACAGACAGACGGATAGATATCTGGCATCAGGCCCCTTCAGATAGCTGGCAGTGGCTGGTTCAGCACCAGACAGCAACAGACACAGTCCCCCAGGCCTGCCTGCTCGGCATGGGAGAAGCCGTCTGCACAACCTCCGGCGATGCGCAAGGTACCC
The DNA here is from genome assembly GCA_002238585.1 of Kistimonas sp. bin40. GTDB lineage: Bacteria > Pseudomonadota > Gammaproteobacteria > Pseudomonadales > Endozoicomonadaceae > Sansalvadorimonas. The sequence goes on from MPMQ01000012.1 coordinate 71,459, forward strand.
TGTGGATTCATGGTTCAGATGCGCAAGGACAGTTGCTTGAGAAAACCAGGGTGGCACTGGGCGAGCCGATAAGATCTCTCTTTTCCAGCCCGGACGGATTGAGCCTCATGGTGGACCTGGACGCAGTACAGCCCCCTGTTCTCCTGCATCTGGGGCCCTCGCTCCTGCAGGACCTGGCCCGTGCAAAGATGCCAATACAGAACCTGCACCACCAGTGACGCAACACGAGCGGCAGCAACCGCGCTGACAGGACGCAGCAGACAACCAGATTGGCACCGGCAACGAAACTTTACGTTCAGCTCCGGGATCCAGGCAGCAGTACGACGACAGCGAAGAACAGCACTGATGGCAATGCACAGCGCTCAGCCCCACAAACTTCCCGGCCCAGGGCCCCGGCAGACTGCTGCCTCCCCCTGTGTGTCGCCAGCACAGCCAGGGGGCTTTGGTCGCTCTCTTGCCAGCACTGACCCACAGCCACGTCTGGCATCGGCCCAGGCGGTGTCGGCAGCCGCACTCCTGCCGGGGCCCGTGCTACAACGCATATTCAGTTATCTGCCGCTCTCGTCACACAGTCAGTGTGCACTGGTGTGCCGACGCTGGCATGCCAGTGTGCCCTCCACCAGCAAGGACCTGGCCCAGTGGATTGCACAGCCCGGCCTTGAACATCTTCAGTTCAGCCGCCAGATAGCTGCCAGTTACAGGCATCGCACAGGTCCCTGGCTGCGCGCCGAGCGAAGCCCTTTCCTGCCCATGGTGGAACGCCAGCATCAAGAGCTGCTGCGTTTGCAGGATTGTCTGTTGCAAGTACAGTCGCCGCACAGACTCGAACGGCTGCAACAACAGACGCAGCAAGCCCGGCACCTTTTTTGCGCTCTGGTGCAGTACAGCCTGTATCAGCAGCTGGCACAGGCCGATCATCTGAGTCTGCAACCGCTGCCGCCCCTTCCCGATTGTCAGGGCACCGTGATGCGGCTATCCATAAGCCCCGGCGGTCGCTGGCTGGCCACGAAGCTGCAACCGACAGGTTCACACAATCGCAGCCTTCTGCGCCTGTACGGCTGGCAAGAGGGGGCCTGGCACCTGCAAACCCTGAATCCCCCCAACGGACCGCCGCCCAGGACACAGAGCTCTTTGGAAGGCTACATTTTCAGTCTCAGGCAACCTGATACCCTGCTGTGCAACTACGATGGGAACCAGATCGTCAGTTGGCACAGAAACCCGGATTCAGGCGTCTGGAACCAGGCTCCTGTTCTCCATGTGGCTGACAGCAACAAGATAGAGGATTTTTTCCTGTCCGCTGAGGGCGATCTGGTGATACGGCAGCAGGAATGGGGCCGCCCCGGGCAGCGTATACTGGTTCTCCATGACCGGGGCTCAGGGCGGGGCTGGAGCACCATAGTTTCAAACGCGTATGACCAGCTCCATCTGTTAATCCTGGGACCCGGTCGGCACCAATGGGCTACGGTCACATCCGGCACTGGCACTGGCACTGGCACTGGCACTGATACTCTGACGATCAGTATATGGGAACGCAATCTCAACGCGCCCTCTGGTATCTGCGGCTTTCAGGAAACCCTTCTCAACAGCGACCAGCATCTCCTGATGCTGTACTACAGCCCGGACGCCTGTCATCTGCTGGGCCTGATGACCGGGCAGCGTGCGGTGCTCTGGGAGCTGGATGACACGCGCAGGCTGCAGCAAAAACTGGAGATCAGCTGTGCTTTCAACGAAGACTATCCGGATGTGTTTGCGCAGTGTTTGTTTCACCAGAGCGGCAAACGGCTGGCTCTGCCCCTCTCCACCCACTGTATCCAGTTCTGGGCAAAACACATCCGGGGGCACTGGTTCGCCGGCGCCAGACTGGATATGCCACCTGATGCCGGCGACCTGGCCGACGACAAGATACGTTACATCCTGTGGTCTGCTGATGGCCGCACCCTGGTGAGGGTGACCCGCTGGCAGCTGGATATCTGGTGCCAGGGCAGCAGCAATCGCTGGAACCGGTGCGCCAGGCATATCCGGGAAGATGCCCATGCACCCTCGCTCAATGCCAGATGGATGCCCCCGTTGCACCGGCACTGTCTGGCTGTACTCTGGCGGGAGGGGCGGCTATGGCTGTATGGCCCGAACCGCAACGGGACAAACACGCACAACGCCTGTCTCGCCAACGGGGCTCCCGTATGCCAGATGGCTGCCAGCCCGGACGGACTGTCGCTGGCCGTGATCAGTGGTGCGTCCCGCAATCTGAGACTCCTGCAGCTCTCCACCCGGACAGAGCGCGATATCGCCAGTCCTGCGCCTGTGACCGCTGACATCATGGCCACAGCGGGTGCCGGTACGCCAGCGCAAGTCCTGGATGAAGAGCAGAACAGGCCCGCTTCAGACCAGCAACCCTGCCCGGCGCAAGAACCCGCAGCCCGACCACCGGATACGGCTACCGCTGCAATCTGTCCCGAGAGTCTGGCCAACGCCGGAAACCTGCCTGATCTGGCACTGTACAAGATATTCAATTATCTGCCCCTGTCGATGCTGGATGCCTGTGCGCTGGTGTGCCGCCGCTGGTACAACAATCTCCCCGACACACTGCAGCAGATAGCCCGCTGGCGGGAAACACAACCCGCCGACCACAGAGTGCGCAGCCGCCTGCTGGCAGCCGGTTACAGCAGTCGTTCCCGTCCTTTTCTACAGGCGGCCAGAAACCCGCTGCTGCCAGTGCTGGACCGCGAGCATCAGGAGCTGGTACGCCTGCAGGCACTGCTCCAGCCTCCTCCTGCGCAGCCGGACGCCAGACAGCGGCTACAGCAACAGCTGGAAAAAAGCTTCCGCCTGCTGTCCGCACTGGTGCACTACAGCCTGCACTGGCAAATGGCCCGGACCTCGCAGATGACTCTGACTCCTGTCCCCTTCGGCATCCCGGCACGCTATGCTGCCGATGCGAGCGTTCTTAGCCCTTGCGGTCGCTGGCTCGCCAGCTGGTGGCGGAGCTTCGCCGGGAATGCAGAACCGAGCATGCTGCTACATGGCTGGAAAGAAGACGAGTGGCAAGTGGAAACCCTGGTTCCCACTGCGCATACGCCAGCCACTGGCTTGATGTTCAGCCGGACTGAACCGGACACTCTGATGAGCATCCATGACAGAACCCTGATTGTCTGGCATAAAGCGACGGACGCGGAACACTGGCAGCGGCGGCAGTCGTGGGAGATTCCCCCCTACGAGCACTGGCATCTCTATTCAATGGAAGGCGGCGACATTGCTGTCCTGTCCACGAAAAGCCTCGGAAAAGGAAAAGGATGGGAGTATCTGCTGCAATTTTCTCGCTACATCAATGAAGAGAAGCGCTGGGAGCAACCCGTATCACACAGGTGCCAGGTACCTGCGGGAATAGCTGCGACCGTAAGGACGATACCAACCAGCCAGCTGGCGCTGAGCCTTGGCAATCGACAAGCTGACCGCATCCGCAACGAATTGCATATCTGGTACCGGCAGCCGGATGCGGCAGGCCTGCCACAGTGGCACTGCCAGATCTCTATCCTTCCCCGTGAAGGCTTGAGGTGCGCCCACATCGAATACAGCCCGAGCCACCGATATCTTATGGCTTTGATGCACAACAGGCAGCTGTGTCTGTTGACACAAGATGCGCAGCACCGGCTACAGGAGCAGCTGATTGTACCCTGCTGCGTCGAGCCAACAGCCCCGCCGCGTGATCTGTACCGCTTGACGTCTTTGCAGGATCATGACAGGCAGCTGGCTGTGCCCTACTCCCGGGACAAGATTCAGCTCTGGCATCGGACGACAGACACCTGTTGGCAAGCAGGAGAACTGATTGAAGCACCACCCGAGCCCGATGCCCAGCCCGACGAGCATCTTTTCCAGGTGGAGTTGTCAACCGATGCCCGGATCCTGGTCAGGCTCACCAACAGATGCCTTGATATCTGGTGTCGGGTCAGCAGCCGCTGGCACCATCAGCGCCACAGGCGGGAAAATGTTGCTGACTGGGCTATCCAGACGAAAGTTTCCCTGAGCGGTGCCCTGTGCACAACGGTTTCCGACCTGGCTGGCAACATCTGGATTTACGCAGCCGATGCTCAGGACCAGGTCACCTGTAAAGCCTGCACAACACTCGACAGCCAGGTACAGGTCCTGACTTACAGTAACGATGGGCTGTCTGTGCTGACCCGCACAGCAATACAAGACATCGCCCTGCAACTGGTGCCCCTTCCCGACGGTGTACAGCAGCGGGATGAGCGGCACCACCGGTGACGACGCCATGCGCTGCAGCAGTCCTCTGCACGGGCACGAAAAGTATGGAAAGGTTGTAACAGGCGCGTCACCCGTCACAAAACTTTGTACTAGCCCCGGTATCCAAGACGACACAAAACGCACGCAACGACCCACATCAGCGAAAATGCAGAGCAGTCAACCACAGCCACCACTGCCCGGTGCACAGCAGAAGCCTGCTGCGGCCCCGCCTTCTGCCCCACCGCCAGGACCTGCAGCCTTTGGCCGTCCCCTTGCCAGGGCGGAAGCACAGCAGGGCCCGACACCCGCCCGGACAGCATCGCCAGCCGCTGTCCTGCCAAACCCCCTGTTGCAGCGCATCTTCCATCATCTTCCGCTCTCGGTGCACAGTTCCTGTGCATTGGTATGCCGACACTGGCATGCCAACCTGCCTGCCACCAGAAAGGAAGTAGCCCAATGGATTGCACAGTTCACACCTGCCTATCTTCAATACAGCCACCAGATGGCCGCCAGCTACCCCTATCGCACAGGCCCCTGGCTGCGCGCCGAAAAAAGCCCATTCCTGCCCATGGTGGAACGCCAGCATCAAGAGCTGCTGCGCTTGCAGGACTGCCTGTCACAAGTACAGTCGCCACAAAGATACGAACGGCTGCAACAACAGATGCAGAAAGCCCGCCACCTTTTTTGCGCTCTGGTGCAGTACAGCCTGCACCAGCAGCTGGCACAGGCCGATCAGCTGACGCTGCTGCCGCTGCCTCCCCTTCCCGCTTGTCAGGGCACCGTGATGCGGCTACTCATGAGCCCCGGCGGTCGCTGGCTGGCCACGACCCTGCGACCGCCAGGCTCACCCAGTCGCAACCTTCTGCGCCTGTACGGCTGGCAAGAGGGGGCCTGGCACCTGCAAACCCTGAATCCTTCCAACGGGTTGCCGCCCAGGACGCAGGGCTCTTTGGAAGGCTGCTTTTTCAGTTTCAGGCAGCCTGATACTCTGCTGTGCAACTACGATGGGAACCAGATCGCCAGTTGGCACAGAAACCCGGAATCAGGCGTCTGGAACCATG
>MPMQ01000093.1 GCA_002238585.1 Kistimonas sp. bin40
ACAGCACAGCGGTGGAGCTCTGGTCTCCCGTCAGGCTCCCGTATGTGCTGCCTTCTGGTGCTGGACTCCCGGGTGTGGAAGCCGTAACACAAGACCGCTCACCGACCGGGCGCGCGGACTGTGCCATTTCTGTTTTGTCAGACTTGTCGGCTGGCCTGTGCTGGGGGCAATTCCTGTGAGCTACTCCAATGTTCGACAGTTGATCCATGCTGCGCTGATCTCCCGTTTTGTTCTACAAAATCAGACAGCATGGGCCGGTGCAGGTTCCAGACAATATCAACCCACTTTGCTGCCTGACCTGGAGGCGGTGGTCACAGTAGCTGACCTGGTGCGCGGCAAGCCCCGTCCTTCAGGGCGGGGAGGATGTCAAACCAGCCTTGATGCCATGCCGCAGCCTGGTGGATTTAACCTTGCTGCTCTTGCTGCTCTTGCTGTTCTTGCGCTACAGATTCATCCTGGGGAAGAGCCTCTTGTGCTCTGCCACCTGTCTCCTCCTGTGTCTGAACATGCAGCTGCAGCAAAGTCGGTGGATGCCCGCGCGAGGCCATCAGCAGGGACAGCCCGTCCGGGCTGAGGCCGCCTATGAGGGCATTGACGGGTACACGGGCTTTTCTTACGAACTGTCCCCGGCTGTCGGGGCCATGAATAGACAGGTACCGCTGCGGATCTGCCGTGAGTGTGTAAACCTGCTCAGCGAACGGCAGCAGGCGAGCCTGTAGCCAGAAGAGAGCCGGCTGTGTTCTTTTGTGCTCCAGCCTATGCTGCCAGTCACCGCCAGCACTCTGGTGCCAGACGTCCAGACGCCACTGGGTTGTCCGTAGTAGCATGCGGCCACTGGATGACAGCAGCAGGTGCTCCAGGCTGTCGTCGGCTGGAATCTCAGGGTCAGACGGGGGTTCGAGCCGCTGGGTGCACTGCCAGTGACCACGGGAGTTGCTATAGCACAGCTGGATTTGGTGCGGGGAGCACGGGAACGCCAGTTGCCTCCCATCATCGCGAAAACTGACCTTGAAAGAAAACGGTAGATGCAGCTGGCTCAGGTAATCAGGGGCGCTGAGTTGTCTTTGCATTTGATAGGTTGCATCCAGTGTCCACATGTAAGCCTGTCCGTTGGTCAGCACGCCCAGAAGACAGCGGCCGCCTGGAGTGCAAACCAGCCATCGCATGCGGGCATGGCCATGGCGGAGCTCCAGCGCTTGAGGTGCCCATGCCTGCGGCCTGGCTGGCTCCAACCCTTTACGCCAGATGTGTATGTCGGTGACACAAGAGTCAATGTCCTGGGTCCGCGAGCCCCAGTTCAGCACTACCTTGCATGATCTCTGGTCCGCTGTGTAGGACTGGGGAATTTTCGGGCACTCCCCGTACTTTTTTCCTGTCGTTTCTTGCCAGCCCCGGTCGTCTCCTGTGTAGACGGAAAACAGCACGCGCAAACCGGGTTCAGGCAGAGAACAGGAGACCAATGTCACCAGGTCGCCGTTGCTCATGGGAAACAAGGCTTCAACTGTGTTGGACGGGGGAAGCCTGTATAGACGGGTGTGGTGCCAGTTGTTGGTGCCAGGCTCCCTGCGCCAGGCCAGAATATCTTTTCCGTGATTGCTGAATAGTGTCGCCTGTGGTTCAGAGGCAAACATGAAACCTGTGACCGGCTCGGCGCCATAGGGCTTCAGGGTCTGTTGTTGCCAAAAGTCCTTTTCCCAGCCATAGAGTCGCAGAACCGCAGGGCCTTCACCCTGAAGCTGACAGCGCATGGCCAGCCAGCGGCTGCAAGGGCTGAAACCAAAAGCTTCCACCGGGGTTGCGTCGGGCCAGTCGATGGCAGCCGGGTGCAGGTTGATCTGGTCGGCCCGGGTCAGATGTTCCTTCAACCCCTGGTGTACCATGGCCGACAGCAGATGACAGGCAGCGGGCCCTGCGGCCCGTGGTTGTGTGTCCCGCTGCGCCTGGGCCCGCTCCTGGTCCTGCTGTTCTTGATGCAGATGCATCAGTGTCGGGAGAAGCGGGCTGTGTGCGGCTTGAAGGAAAGGGAGGGCGCGATTGCTGAAGCTGCGTCCCGGATTGACATTGGCCAGGTATGACAGGGGGGCGTTTTTTTGCAACCACTGAGCAAGTCGCAAGCGCGGCGCAGGCAGACAGTCATGCCAGTGGCGGCACACCTGGGCGCATTGGCTCTGGGCCAGGAGCGGCAGGTAGCTGCATATCTTTTCCAGCACCACAAGGGGAAGCGTCTGGGCGCGGGACAGCACAGCCGTGGTGTTCTGGTTTCCCGGCAGGCCCCTGTGTGTGCCGCCTCCAGGTGTGGAAGCCGTAATGCAAGACCGTGCACCGACCGGGTGGCCGGGCTGTGCCATTTCTGTTCTATCAGGCTTGTCGGCTGGCCTGTGCTGGGGGAAGTTCCTGTGAGCTACCCCGGCGTTTGACAGTTGGTCCATGGTTCGTTGATCACCCGTTGTGTTCCGCAAAATTGGACAGCAGGGGCCGGTGCGGGTTTCAGACAGTATCAACCCAGGTTGTTATCTGGTCCGGAGGCGGCGGTCATAACAGGCGACAGCGGCCCCGATACTGTTGAGATTCAGCCTGGCGGCTTCTGTTTTCCTGCTCTTGCAGCGCTTGCGGCTCTTGCAGCTCCTGCGGCTCTTGCAGCTCTTCCGCTACAGATTCATCCCGGGGAGCGGGCTCTTGAGCCCTGTCTTCCCGGTTCTCCTGTGGTGGAAGGCTCAGCTGCAGCAGGGTCGGTGGATGGCTGCGCGTGGCTACCAGCAGGGACAGGCCGTCCGGGCTGAGGATGGGGCCGCCTATGAGGTCATTGACGGGTATACAGGTTTTTTTTGCGAACTGTCCCCGGCTGTCCGGGCCGTGAATCCACAGAGACATATGGGGATCTTGCACGGCTGTGAAGACCAGCTCACCGGGAGACAGCAGGCAGGCCATCGGCATAAAGGGAGACTGCTGTCTTCTTTTGCGCTTTATCCGATGCCGCCACTCACCGGCGGCGCTCTGGTGCCAGACGTCCAGACGCCACTGGCTCGCCCGTAGCAGTGTGCGGCCACTGGATGACAGAAGCAGGTAGCGGAGACTGTCGTCGGCTGGAATTTCAGGATCGCCGGGGATTTCCAGTAGCTGGGTGCACCGCCAGTGACCAGAGGTGTTCTGGCATAGCTGCACCTGGTGCCGGTAGCAAGGGAACGCCAGTTGTTTTCCATCACTGCGAAATGCGATCTGACAAGACAAGCGAGGCTGCTGCGGGTACGGGTTGCCAGCCAGGGTCAGCTGTCTGTGTAGCTGGAATTTGGCATCCAGTGTCCATAGACAAGCGTGCCCGTTGCTCAGGACGCCCAGCAGACACTGGCCGCCCGGACCGTAAGTCAACTCTCGGATATCGGCACCGTCTCGAGGAAGGTCCGACACTTGCTGTCCCCATCGCGCCGGGTGGCTTGTATCAAGCCCTTTACGCCAGATGGATATTCTGTTGAAGCTATAGTCACAGTCCGCGTGTTGACTGACCCACCCCAGCGCCACCTGGCATGATCTTCTTTCGATTGCGGTGCACCAGGAGGGGCCAGGAAACTCCTGTTGTGCTGCAAGTTTCCAGCCCTGCCCATCCCCTGTGCAGGCATAAAACAGAACATAGGAGTGGTTTTCTGCTGAGGAACCGTCGACCGGTGTGGCCAGATCGCCGTCAGCCATAGTGTAAAAAGTGGAAACGCGGTGGAACGGGGCAAGCGCGTCCACAAGGGTCTGGTACCAGTTGTTGGTGTCTGGCTCTTGGCGCCAGGCCAGAATGTCCGACCCCTGGTAGCTGAACAGCGTGCCCTGCGGTGTAGAGGCAAAGAGGCAAGTTGCGACAGACGCGGCGCCACAAGAAACCAGCGTCTGTTGTTGCCAGGAGTTTTGTTCCCAGCCGTAGAGTCGCAGCACAACAGGACCAGTCTCCTGGGGCCGGCAGCGTATCGCCAGCCAGCGGCTGCAAGGACTGAAACAAAAAGTTTCCACCGGCGTTTGATCGGGGCAGTCGATGGCAGCCGGGTGCAGGTTGAGCTGGTCGGCCTGGGTCAGATGTTCTGTCAAGCCCTGGTGTACCATGGCCGACAGCAGATCAAAGGCGGCTGACTCCTTGGTCAGTGGTTGTCTGTCCTGCTGCGCCGGGGCGCGTTCTTGTTCTTGCTGTTCCTTATGCAAATGCATCAGTGCCGGGAGAAGCGGGCTGTTTACGGCTTGAAGCAGGGGGCGGATGCGGCTGTTGAAGCCGCGTCCCAGATTGACATCGGCCAGGCATGACAGGGGGGCGTTTTTTTGCAACCACTGGGTCAGTCGCAAGCGCGGCGCAGGCAGGCAGTCATGCCAGTGGCGGCACACCCGGGCGCATTGGCTCTGGTCTGCGATCGGCAGATAGCTGCATATCTTTTCCAGCACCACAAGGGGAAGATTCTGGGCGCGGGAAAGCACAGCGGTGGTGTTCTGGTCGCCCGTCAGGTTTTCGTGCGAGCCGTCTCCTGGCGCTGGACTTTCGGCTGTGGAAGCCGTAACACAAGACCGCTCACCGATCGGATGGCCGGGCTGTGCCATCGGTTTTCCTGTTCTATCAGGCTTGGCGGCTGGCCTGTGCCGGGGGAAGTGGCTGTGAGCTACCCCAATGTCTGACAGCTGGTCCATGGTTTGTTGATCACTCGTTTTGTTCCACAAAGATCAGACAGCATGGGCCGGTGCAGGTTCCAGAGAATATCAACCTGTCTTGTTGTCTGGACCGGCGGCGGTGGTCACAGCAGGCGACAGCAGCTCCGATGCTGTGCTGCAGCCTGGTGGTATTCACCATGCTGTCCTTGCTGTCCTTGCTGTCCTTGCTGTCCTTGCTGTTCTTGTGCTCTGGATCTCTCGCCGGGAACAGACTCTTGAGCCCTGCCTTCCCGGTTCTCCTGTGGCGGAAGGCTCAGCTGCATATCTTTTCCAGCACCACAAGGGGAATATTCTGGGCGCGGGAAAACACAGCCGTGGTGTTCTGGTCTCCCGTCAGGTTTTCGTGTGTGCCGCCTCCTGGCGCTGGACTTTCGGCTGTGGAAGCCGTAACACAAGACCGCTCACCGATTGGATGGCCGGGCTGTGCCATCGGTTTTCCTGTTCTATCAGCCTTGTCGGCTGGCCTGTGCCGGGGGAAGTTCCTGTGAGCTACCCCAGTGTTTGTCAGTTGGTCCATAGCTCGTTGATCACCCGTTTTGTTTCACAAAGTCAGGCAGCATGGGCCGGTAGGGGTTCCAGACAGTATCAACCCACGGTGTTGTCTAACCCGGAGACGGAGGTCACAGCAGGCGACAGCAGCTCCGATGCCGTGCTGCAGCCTGGTGGTTTTCACCTTGCTGGTCTTGCTGTCCTTGCTGGTCTTGCTGTCCTTGCTGTCCTTGCTGTCCTTGCTGGTCTTGTGCGGCTGATCTCTCGTCGGGTGCGGGCTCCTGAGCCCTGCCTTCCCTGTTCTCCTGTGGCGGAAGGCTCAGCTGCAACAGGGTCGGTGGATCCTTGCTCGAGGCCACCAGCAGGGACAGCCCGTCCGGGCTCGCGTTGGCTATGAGGGCATTGATGGGTATGCAGGCTTTTCTTGCGAACTGTCCCCGGCTGTCCAGACCGTGAATCCACAGGGACAGATGGGGATCTTGCACGGTTGTGCAGACCAGCTCACCGAAAGGCAGCAGGCGGCCTGCCACCACAAAGCGAGACCGCTGTCTCCTTTGGCGCTTTATCCGATGCTGCCAGTCACCGGCGGCGGTCTGGTGCCAGACGTCCAGACGCCAATGGCTCACCCGTAGCAGTGTGCGGCCACTGGATGACAGGTACAGGCATCTGAAGCTGTGGTCGGCTGAAATCTCCGGATCCCCGGGCGTTTCCAGCAGCTGTGTGCACTGCCAGCGACCAATAGTATCCTCGCATAGCTGCACCTTGTTCCAGTAGCAGGGGAACGCCAGTTGTTTTCCATCACTGCGAAATTCGATCTGACGAGACAAGCGGGGCTGCAGCGGGTACGGGTTGCCAGCCAGGGTCAGCTGTCTGTGTAGACGGCATTTTGTGTCCAGTGTCCACAGACAAGCGTCTCCGCTGCTCAGGACGCCCAGCAGACATTGGCCGCCCGGACCGTAAGCCAACTCTTTTATATCGGCACCGTCGTGAGGAAGGTCCGACACTTGCTGTCCCCATAGTGCCGGGTGGTTTGCATCAAGCCCTTTGCGCCAGATTGATATTCTACTGAAGCTATAGTCAGAGTCCGCGCTCTGACCGACCCAGCCCAGCGCCACCTGGCATGATCTCCCTTGTTCTGCGGTGCACAAGGAATCCCCAGGAAATTCTCGTTGTGCGTCAGGTTGCCAGCCCTGCCCATCCCCTGTGTAGACGTAAAACAGGATGCCGGAAAGGCCTTCTGCATGGCCCTCTGATGGAGGAAGCCATACCTCAGTGACCAGATCGCCGTCAGCCATAGTGAAAAAAGTGATAGCGCGGTAGAACGGGGCAAGAGCGTCCACAAGGGTCTGGTGCCAGTTGTTGGTGTCTGGCTCTCTGCGCCAGGCCAGAATATCCGAGCCTTGAGAGCTGAACATCGTGTCCTGAGGTGTAGAGGCAAAGGCGAAAGTTTCGACAGACTCTGCGCCACAAGAAACCAGAGTCTGTTTTTGCCAGAAGTTTTGTTGCCAGCCGAAAAGTCGCAGCACAACAGGCCCCGTATCCTGAGGGCGACAGCGTATCGCCAGCCAGCGGCTGCAAGGACTGAAATTATACGTTTCCACCGGGGTTGCATCGGGCCATTCGATGGCAGCCGGGTGCAGGTTGAACTGGTCGGCCTGGGTGAGATGTTCCGTCAAGCCCTGGTGTAGCATGGCCGACAGCAGATCACAGGCGGCTGGCCCTTCGGCCAGTGGGTGTGTGTCCTGCTGCGACTGGGCCCGTTCTTGTTCGGGCTGTTCCTGATGCAGATGCATCAGTGTTGGCAAAAGGGGGCTGTTCAGGGCTTGAAGGAAGGGGCGGATGCGGCTGCTGAAGCTGCGTCCCAGATTGACATCGGCCCGGCATGACAGGGGGGCGTTTTTTTGCAACCACTGAGCAAGCCGCAAGCGCGGCGCAGGCAGGCAGTCATGCCAGTGGCGGCACACCTGGGCGCATTGGCTCTGGTCTGGGAACGGCAGGTAGCTGCATATCTTTTCCAGCACCACAAGGGGAAGAGTCTGGGCGCGGGACAGCACAGCGGTGGTGTTCTGGTCTCCCGTCAGGCTCCTGTTGCCGCCTCCTGGCGCTGGACTTTCGGGTGAGCAAGCCGTAACACAAGGCCGCTCACCAACCGGGAGGCCGGACTGTGCCATTTCTGTTTTATCAGACTTGTCTTGATCAGGCTGGTCGGCTGGCCTGTGCTGGGGGAAGTTACTGTGAGCCACCCCCGTGTTTGTCAGTTGGTCCATAGCTCGTTGATCACCCGTTTTGTTTCACAAAGTCAGACAGCATGGGCCGGTACGGGTTCCAGACACTATCAACCCACTTTGCTGGTTGACCCGGAGGCAGGGGTCACAATAACTGGCACCAGCCTCGATGCCGTGTCGCAGCCTGGCGGTTTTCACCTTGCTGTTCTTGCTGTTCTGGCGGTTCTTCCTGTTCTGGTAGTTCTGGTAGTTCTGGTAGTTCTGGTAGTTCTGGCAGTTCTGGTTGTTCTGGCTGTTCCGGCTGTTCCGGTTGTTCTGGCTGTTCTGGTTGTTCTTGTGCAGCAGCTCTCTCGCCGGGAACCGCCTCTTGTGCCCTGTCACCCCTCTCCTCCTGTGTCTGCGCACACAGCTGCAGCAAGGTCGGTGGATCCCCGCGCGAGGCCAGCAACAGGGACAGCCCGTCCGGGCTGAAGCCGCTGGTGAGGGCATTGACGGGTATACAGGCTTTTCTTACGAACTGTCCCCGGCTGTCCGGGCCCTGAATGGACAGGGTCCGATGAGGTTCTTCCGTGATTGTGCAAACCTGCTCACCGAATGGCAGCAGTCGACCCTGTAGCCAGACGATAGCCTGCTGTGTCCTTTTGTGCTCCAGTCTATGCTGCCAGTCATCGCCAGCGGCCTGGTGCCAGACGTCCAGACGCCACTGGCTTACCCGTAGTAGCGTGCGGCCACTGGGTGACAGCTTCAGGTATTCGAGACTGTCGTCGGCTGGAATCTCAGGGGCAGATGGGGTTTCGAGCCGCTGGGTGCACTGCCAGTGACCAAGGGAGTCGCTGTAGCATAGCTGGACCTGCTGCAGGGAGCAGGGCAGCGCCAGTTGTCTCCCATCATCGCGAAAACTGATCTTGCAAAAGACCGGTAGACGCAGCTGGCACAGGCAATCAGGGATGCACAGTTGTCTTTGTATCTGACATGCTGCATCCAGTGTCCACACGTAAGCCTGTCCGTTGAACAGCACTCCCAAAAGACAGCGACCGCCTGGACTGAACGTCAACAATCTTATGCGGGAACGGCCATGGCAGAGCTGCAGTGCTTGAGATGCCCATGTCTTCGGCCAGGCTGTCTCCAACCCTTTGCGCCAGAAGTGTATGTAAGTGACAGCAGAGTCTACGCCCCTGGCCTGCAGGTCCCAGATCACCACTACCTGGCATGATCTCGTGTCTGCGATGTGGAAATCGGGCTGTCTCCGGCACTCCTTGTAACCTACCATTGTCGTTCTTTTCCGGTTCCGGTCGTCTCCTGTGTAGCCGAAAAACAGCATTCGAAAAGCGGGTTCCGGAAGAGAGCAGGAGATCAGTGTTACCAGATCGCCGTCGCTCATGGGATAAAAGGCTTCGACTGCGTGGGACGGGCTGAGCCTGCGTAGCCGGGTGTGGTGCCAGTTAATGGTGCCAGGCTCCCTGTGCCAGGCCAGAATATCTTGTCCGTGATGGCTGAACAGTGTCTCCTGTGGTGCAGAGGCAAAAATGAACGCTGTGACCGGCTCGGTTCCATAGAGCTTCAGAGTCTGTTGTTGCCAGAAGCCCTTTTCCCAGCCATAGAGTCGCAGAACCGCACGGCCTTCATTCTGAAGCTGACAGCGCATGGCCAGCCAGCGACTGCAAGGGCTGAAACCAAAAAGTTGCACCGGGTTGGCATCGGGCCAGTCGATGGCCGCCGGCAGCAGGCTGAGCTGGTCGGCCTGGGTCAGATGTTCTTTCAACCCGTGATGAACCATGGCGGGCAACAGATCACAGGCGGCTGGCCCTGCGGCCAGTGGGTGTGTGTCCTGCTGCGGCTGGGCCCGTTCTTGTTCCTGCTGATGCAGATGCATCAGTGTTGGCACAACGGGGCTGTTTGCGGCCTGAAGGAAGGGGAGGGCGCGACTGCTGAATCCGCGTCCCAGCCCTGGCGCGGCCTGGCATGACAGGGGAGCGTTTTTTTGTAACCACAGGGCCAGCCGCAAGCGCGGTGCAGGCAGGCAGTCATGCCAGTGGCGGCACACCTGGGCGCATTGGCTCTGGTCTGCGAGCGGCAGGTAGCTGCATATCTTTTCCAGCACCACAAGGGGAAGATTCTGGGCGCGGGACAGCACAGCCGTGGTGTTCTGGTCTCCCGTCAGGCTCGGGTGTGTGCCGCCTTCTGGTGCTGGACTTGCGGATGTGGAAGCCGTAACACAAGACCGCTCACCGAGCCTGTGGCCGGGCTGTGCCATCGGTTTCCCTGTTTTATCAGGCTGGTCTTTATCAGGTCTGTCGGCTGGCCTGTGCTGGGGGAAGTTCCTGTGAGCTACCCCAGTGTCTGACAGTTGGTCCATGGTTCGTTGATCACCGGTTTTGTTGCTCAAAGTCAGACAGCATGGGCCGGTGCGGGTTCCAGACAGTATCAAGCCACTGTGTTGCCAGGCCCGGAGGCGGTGGTCACAGCAGGCGACAGCAGCCCCCATGCTGTGCCGCAGCCTGGTGGTTTTCACCTTGCTGTTCTTGTGCTGCTGCTCTCTCTGCGGAAACGGGCTCCTGCGCCCTGCCTTCCCTGTTCTCCTGTGGCAGAAGGCTCAGCTGCAGCAGGGTCGGTGGATCCTTGCGCGAGCCCACCAGCAGGGACAGCCCGTCCGGACTCGATTTGCCCATGAGAGCATTAACGGGTATGCAGGCTTTTTTTACGAACTGCCCCCGGCTGTCCAGGCCGTGAATCCACAGGGACAAATGGGGATCTTGCACGGCTGTGCAGACCAGCTCACCGGGCGGCAGCAGGTAGCCTGTCGCCATAAAGCGAGACTGCTGTCCCCTTTTACGCGTTAGCTGATGCTGCCAGCCACCGGCGGCGGTCTGGTGCCAGACGTCCAGACGCCAATGGCTCACCCGTAGCAGTATGCGGCCACTGGATGACAGGAGCAGGTATCTGAGTCTGTCTTCGGCTGGAATCTCAGGATCTTCGGGGGTTTCCAGCAGCTGGGTGCACTGCCAGCGACCATGAGTGTCCTCGCATAGCTGCACCAGGTTTCGGTAGCAGGGGAACGCCAGTTGTTTTCCATCACTGCGAAATGCGACCTGACGCGACAAGTAGCTTCGTAGCGGGCACGGGTTGCCAGCCAGAGTCAGCTGTCTGTGCAGATGGCATTGTGCGTCCAGTGTCCACAGACAAGCCTGCCCGTCGTTCAGGACGCCCAGCAGACACTGGCCGCCCGGACCGTAAGCCAACTCTCTGATATCGACACCGTCGTGAGGAAGGTTCGACACTTGCTGTCCCCATAGTGCCGGGTGGCTTGTATCAAGCCCTTTGCGCCAGATGACTATTTTATTGAAGCTACAGTCCTGGTCCGCGCTCTGACCGACCCAGCTCAGCGCCACCTGGCAGGATTTCCCTTCGAGAGCAGTGCAGCAGGAAGAGCCAGGAACCTCTTGTTGTGCCGCAGGCTTCCAGCCCGACCCATCCCCTGTGTAGACGTAAAACTGGATATAGAGACGGCCTTCTGATGGGCGGCTTTTGACCGGAGTGGCCAGATCGCCGTCAGCCATAGGGTAAAAAGTGAGAACGCGGTGGAACGGGGCAAGAGTGTCCACAACGCGCGGGTGCCAGTTGTTGGTGTCTGGCTCTCTGCACCAGGCCAGGATATCCGAGCCCTGGAAGCTCAATAGCCTGTCCTGAGGTGTAAAGGCAAAGGTGAAAGTATCGACAGACTCTGCGCCACAAGAAACCAGGGTCTGTCGTTGCCAGAAGTTATGTTCCCAGCCGAAGAGTCGCAGCACAACAGGACCCGTATCCTGAGGTCGACAGCGTATCGCCAGCCAGCGGCTGCAAGGACTGAAATTATATGTTTCCACCAGGGCTTCATCCGGCCAGTCGATGGCAGCCGGCTGCAGGCTGAGCTGGTCGGCCTGGGTCAGATGTTCGTTCAACACCTGGTGTACCATAGCCGACAGCAGATCACAGGCTGCTGGCCCTGCGGCCAGTGGTTGTGTGTCCTGCTGCTGTTGTTGATGCAGATGCATCAGTGTTGGCAAAGCGGGGCTGTTTGCGGCTTGAAGGAAGGGGAGGGCGCGGCTGCTGAATCCGCTTCCCAGCCCTGGCTCTGCCTGGCATGACAGGGGGGCGTTTTTTTGCAACCACTGGGCTAGCCGCAAGCCTGGAGCAGGCAGACAGCCATGCCAGTGGCGGCACACCTGGGCGCACCGGCTCTGGTCTGG
>MPMQ01000013.1 GCA_002238585.1 Kistimonas sp. bin40
AGCGCGGCGGTGGTCATGGCCGGATTTCTGCAAATCTGTCTAAAAAGTGCCCGATGATTACGTAAGAACCGCAACGCAAATGGCATGCTGTACCAGGATGGTTATTATTTCCTTTGATTTGGTTTTCTCACGACTGAACAAGACGCTCCCGTGTTATCAGGCACGGGCTATCCCTGCCTCCGGAGGCACGTCTCGACGACAACAGTTCTGATACAGAGCAATCTCCCAGACCAGAAACCGGGAAAACCAGACAGTGCAGTCTGGTTTTGTTCTGACTGTTGCAGGCAGCTTTGCCTACGTCTACCGATAAACAGGGACTCGCTGTCGAGACTATCACTTGCTCTGTGTACGGACTCCCGGTGTAGAATGACGGTTTTTTTGGGGTGCAGGCGTGATTATTCAGTGGTACCCAGGACACATGAACAAGGCCCGCAGGGAGATAAACGCCCTCATAAGGAAGACGGACCTTGTCATTGAGCTGTTGGACGCGCGCATCCCATTCAGTAGTTCAAATCCCATGGTGGCTTCCATGCGCAGGGACAAACCCTGCATCAAGCTGCTGAACAAGGCAGACTTGGCCGACCCGGAAACCACTGACCTGTGGAAGAAACATCTTGCTGGCGAGCAGAACACAGCTGTTCTTGTTTGCAGTCGCAAGACAAAGCTGAGCGCAAAGAAGCTGGAGTCGATGGCCAGCCGACTCCTCCCCCACAGGAACTTCTCTGCTACACCTCTTCGCGCCCTTATTCTGGGCATTCCCAACGTCGGCAAGTCCACACTCATCAATGCCATGGCCAAAAGGTCTCTGGCCAAAACAGGCAATGAGCCTGCGGTAACCCGCATACAACAAAGAGTGCGCCTGCCCGACAGCAACCTGGTTTTGCATGACACTCCAGGCTTGCTGTGGCCCAGGATAGAGCCAGAAGTCTGTGGTTACAGGCTGGCGGCAACAGGGGCCATAAAGCAAACGCTTCTTGAGCATGAAGACATTGCCCTTTTCCTGCTGGATTTTCTTCTGAAAAAATACCCGGACAAACTGCAGGCACGCTACGAACCTGTTCGTATACTGACAGCACCCGAAGAAATGCTTGATGCCCTTGCCGTGCGCAGAGGCTGTGTGCGAAAAGGACTCTGCGAAAGGCGACGTATCTCTGAAATTTTGTTGAATGATTACCGTAGTGGCTCCATAGGCCCCATCAGCCTGGAAACACCAGAAATGATTGCAGAGCAGATAGCTGCCACAGAGGCTGCCCAAACCACACAGTCAGACGAAAGCCTGGTTTAGCGGGGCTATCTTCAGCCTTTGCGTGTCCGAGTCTGTCGGCTCTGAGCCATTCTTCAGCAGGAAAGCTATGCTCTTTCAGCCAGGTTCAGAAGAAGAGAACAAATGGCTCGAAGATATTTTCTTCCCGGCACTCAACAGCAAGGGTAAACGCTGTTTATGGTAGAACCAGGAACCTGTTGGCTCCAGACTGGCGATACGTAGAGATTGCCCATCTTGTGCTCAGCCACCATCGTATTTCAGAACATAGGGACGGTTCTCGTCTGCTCTCCATGAAAAAAACAGTGTTTTCTGTCGCCAAACACTGTTCATCTGGAGTATCAACGGGCATTCAACAGCTCAACATGGGAGTCTTCAGGAGGCTACACAGCCAAGCTGAATTCGCTATACAAGCTCCAGAAAACAGGACTTCCATTGAAAATCTGCGGGTCTTCAAGTGAACCCTGAAGAGACAAACAAGAGGTCGACCCTCGTTCCTTCCTGGAGCGGAGCAGGGGAGCGGTGCTGAGCAGGAAGGGAAAAACACTGTTTTCATGGAATCAGACACCGCATTGGTAAGTCACACAGGCGTCCAGCTTGCAGTCAGCCACCGTCAGATTTCAGGAAGTCATTGTTAACTTTCGCCTGTTAGCAATGAAGAAAAAAAACAGCGTTTTCCTTCCATAAACAATGTTCGTCTGAAGACGAAACAGGTGCCGCAGCGAGGGGAAAGAGCCACTCAGGAAGTTATGCACAGGCCACGACCAACTAAAGTCGCTATGCAAGCTTTTGGAAAGCGATGCTTCTTCAAGCGAGGTTGCGCACAGTGAAACAAAATGGACGAAACCCTTCCCAAAATCCAACAGGAAGGATAACCCACTGCCTTTATGCGCAAAAACACAAAATTGGAGGTCAGCACAAGCACCAACCTTGTGCTCAGCTACCATCAGGTTTGCGGGAGCCTATGTCAGCTATCGCCCGTTTATCATGAAGAGGAAACAACGTTTTCCTCCCCCAAACACTGTTCGTCTGTAGAACCAAGGGGAATTCCGCAGCTTGATGTAAAGGTTGTTCAGAAAGTTATGCACAGGCCACCACTACCGCCGCGATACAGGTGTCAGCGGGCAAGGTTTTCCTGAAGCTGTACTCCTTGAAGCAGGGTTCTGGGGAGCAGAACAAGAAGCTCGGTATTCTTTCCTTCCCAGAGTTGGACAGCAAGGGAAAAACACTGTTTTTTCTGGAATAACGGCACCCACTGCATGAGTCGCAACAAACGTCCGGCTGGTACACCGCTAGTGTCAAAACTCAGGAGGCATTAGTCAGTCATCGCCTGCTCATCATGAGGGAAAACAATGTTTCCTCCCTCAAAACACTGTTCATATGCACAAGCCACAGGGATTTTGCTGCTGTAAAGGTTATTCAGAAAGTTATACACAAGCCCCCTCTACGACCGCTATACAGGCTTCAGGAGGAAGGGCTTCCTGGAAGCACCATGCTCCTTGCAGCAGGATTCTGGAGAGCAAAGCAGGATTCTCTATTTTCTTTCCTTCCCGGAGCTGAACACAAAGAGCGAAACACTGTTCGCCAAATACTGTTTTTTGGGGAAGAGGCTCCAACCAGAAGATCATAAGATCCGCAAAAAGCATCTGCCCAAGGCTCAGCTACCATCAGGCTCAGGAAGAATTTGTCATCTTTCGACCGTTCCGCATGGATAAACGGTGTTTTCTCCTAAAAAACACTGTTTATCTGCAGAATGAACGGTCCATATACGTCTCGATGTAAATATTGTTCAGAAAACTATGTACAGGGCCGCACTGCGAGCGCGATTCAGGCTTTAAAAGGAAACACCTCCCTGGAAAGCGGTGCACCTTCAAACAAGATTCTGGAGCCTGAATAGCAGAATACCAGACTCGCCACTCTTTCCCTCTCTGAGCTGAACAGGAAGAACAACACACTGTTTTTTATGGGTAAGGTATCACCCGGCTGGTGAGCAACAAGCATGCGTATGGCTCCCGGCTCCCCGCTCCCCGCTCCCCGCTCCCCGCGCCCCGCCCCCGGCTCCCGGCTCCCGGCTCCCGGCTCCCACCAGATTACTGGACAACTTGCCAGCATCGCCTGCTCCTCATGAAAAAACAGTGTTTTCTTCCCAAAAACACTGTTCATCTGAAGAACAAACAAGCGTTCTGCTGCTTGATGCAAAGGTTATTCCGAAAGTTACACACAGGTCCAGACTACGACCGCAATCCATACTTCGGCAAGAAAGGCCTCCCTGGAAAAACCATATTCCTTCAAGCAGCATTCTGGAGAGCAGGGCAAGAGACTCAAAAATCTTTTCTTCTACAAGCTGAACAGGAAGACCGAAACACTGTTTTGTATGAAAAAGGCACCAAGCGGCGCTCAGCCACAGCAGGTTTCTGGCAACATTTGTCAGTAATCGCCTGTTCCTCATGGAGAAAACGGTGTTCATCTGCACAACCAACGGGCGTTTTGCGGCTTGATGCAAAAACTATTCAGAAAGTTATACACAGGCCCGCACTACGACCGCAATTCAGGCATCAGGCGGAAGGCTTCCCTGGAAAGACGATGCTCCGTCAAACAAGATTCTGGAGGGCAGAACAATAAGCTCGACACTCTTTTCATCTCAGAGCTTGAACAGGAAGGGCGAAACACTGTTTTTATGGGAAAGAAAGCAAACCGGAGATCAGCAACAAATGTCCGGCTGGCGCTCAGCTACCGCCAGCTTTCTGGAAGTATTTGTCAGCCATAATCTGCTCCTCCAGCCAAAGGGATTCCTTCCTGAAAACACTGTTCATCTTCAGAACCAACGAGTGTTCTACGACTTGATAGAAAGAGTATTCAGAAAGTTATACACAGGTCCGCCCTACATGATCCAGGCTTCAGGAGGGAAGCTTCCCTGGAACAGAGATGGTCATTCAAGCAGAACTCTCAAAAGCAGCATACGAGGCTCAACACTCTTTTCGTCCCAGAGCTTGAACAGGAAGGGCGAAACACTGTTTTTATGGGAAAGAAAGCAAACCGCAGATCAGCAACAAATGTCCGGCTGGCGCTCAGCTACCGTCAGCTTTCTGGAAGTATTTGTCAGCCATGATATGTTCCTCCAGCCAAAGGGATTCCTTCCTGAAAACACTGTTCATCTTCAGAACCAACGAGTGTTCTACGACTTGATAGAAAGAGTATTCAGAAAGTTATACACAGGTCCGCACTACATGATCCAGGCTTCAGGAGGGAAGCTTCCCTGGAACAGAGATGGTCATTCAAGCAGAACTCTCAAAAGCAGCATACGAGGCTCAACACTCTTTTCGTCTCAGAGCTTGAACAGGAGAAGCGAAACGCTGTTTTGGGTGGGAAAAGACACCAATCTGTAATAAGAAACAAGCGTCTGGCTTATACTCAACCACTATCAGGCATCAAGACGCAATAGCCCGATTTCGCCATTGCTCATGAAAGAAAACAGTGTTTTCTTTTCTAAAACACTGTTCCTCTAAAGAACCAACGAGCATCCCACAACGCGATATAAAGGCCGTTCAGAAAGTTATCCACAAGACCCCGCTTGCCAAAGCGCCTCACAAACTTCAAGAAGGAAGGTTTCCTCTGAAAAGCCTGGCTTCTTCAAACAGGATTCTGAAGAGAAGTGTTAACGCCAGTCCTTAGTGTCTAAAAAACACCAGGTTGAGATGTCTCCTTGATCATTACTCCTCATGCCACCAGCAGGTCCCTGGCTCGACCTTCAGGCTGACGTGCTGACCGGCACAAGCCCGGTAGCGCGGACTGAGAGAGACTTCCAGACTGACACGTCATCAGGTACAAAAAAACACGCACTACTGTATGACCGCCGCGCCCGGCGGGTCGCGTTTTCCCGCCACCGGTGTGTTCTACCGTATAGATTTTTCATAGAACTTTCCCCTTATGCATATTCTGGCATCACTTGAACACCCATTCTGGTAACGCTTGAACACCCAATCTGACCCAGGGCAGGGGGGGGCAGCTGAAGCAGAACCACATACAGGAAACAACCTGGCTACATTACCGCACCCGGGTCGCGTCTGTTGCCAACAAGATGAGCCTGGAATTTGAAGAAGCCAAGCCAGTGCTCGCCCAGCAGGTGGCCACGCAAGTAGCTGGCATGTTCACCAGTGAGTGGGCTCTATGGCCTGCGCTTCTCTCGCTGGCAGCCACATCCCGAAAAAAGCCGTCCCCCTGTGTTAACACCTGTGTGATCCTGCCATTGCGGATTGTGAAAAATACGCAATGGCGGGCCCTGTGAGCGGGGCGACACAAACGGCAAATGTGCCCTCTCTACTACCGGTTACGGCACCGCGATGATATCCCCACTCTGTGCGAACAGTTGTCACGCACCGAGCCCCGTCTGATGAATGTTCAGCCGACTGCGATTGGCTGCACGGCTCTGGCTTGACTTGGCCTGCAGAAAAAAACCACTATAAAAAGGCGTTGTATTTTTTAGCGGGAACACTGTTTTTTTGCTGTAAACAGCTGCCTCATCAAGATGGGATCACACATGGCCAAACGCAACGACCACAGCAAAGAAGAATTACAGCGAATGACGCTTGCGGCTGCAAAACAGTTCCTGACCTCACAGCCGGTGGAAAACATGAGCCTGCGCAAGCTGGCCAAATCGGTAGGTTACGCACCAGCCACCCTTCTCAAAGTCTTTGGCAGCTATGCCAATTTACTCCAGATGGCCAACGCAGAAGTACTCGACGAGTTGCATGAACTCTCCTGTGCAGCAGTGCGCGGAGAACATCGCCCAAGAACGGCGCTGCGCAAGCTGTCTCAGGTGCATCTGACCTACGTTCGCCAGTATCCCTACCGCTGGTTGCTGGTTTTCGAGCACCGCATGCCCGACAAGGTCCCTGTGCCAGAGTGGAAAGAGAGTCGGATCAACCGGTTGTTCTCCCTTTTTGCAGAGCAGCTGAGCCGTGCCCGCCGCAGAGACAGCCTCCAGAGCATTCACATCGCATCCCGTGTGCTCTGGGCCGGTGTGCACGGAATATGCCTTTTATCCGTCAGTGGCGGTGTGTTCCGGGAGAAGTACATTACAGGAGAACAAATGCTGGCCTTGTTTCTGGACAACTTCATGGACAGCCATTTTTCAACAAACAAAACAGACAGCCCCGCCCTGGCAGTCAGCTGAGCTTGTGCATATCGACATCTGGCCAGAAGAAAAAAGAGGAAGCAATGCATACCGCACAATCTCCTCCCCCCCTCGCTACAGGGGGAGAGGGGCAGGCAGGATGCTACTTCAAACCCGCCTTGCTGCGTATCGCTTTGATCGTCCGCAGCTGGGCCGTTACTTCCGCCAACTGCGTCGCTGCGCGTGCATAATCGAACTCGCCCTTTTTTCCCTGAAGAGCCTTTTCTGCTTCTTGTCTGGCCTTTTCGACGGCGGCTTCATCCATGTCACCAGCACGCAGTGCTGTATCGGCCAGTACGGTGACACAATCAGGCTGCACCTCCAGAAATCCGCCAGAGACGTAGAAGATCTTCTCCTCGCCATCCTGACAGTGCACCCGTACCGGTCCTGGTTTTATAGCCGTGACAAGCGGAGCGTGTCCGACATGAATCCCCAGGTCACCTTCTGAACCCGTCACGGCGAGATATGTCACCTGGCCAGAAAAAAGGCTCCCCTCTGCACTGACCAGCTCACAGCGTACACAAGAGGCATCCTGCTCTGTTGCCTTCATAATATTCTCCGGGAATCCTCCGCTGTTCAGGCAGCCTGCAGCGTTTTGGCTTTCTCAACAGCCTCGTCTATACCACCCACCATGGAGAACGCCTGTTCCGGCAGACTGTCATATTCGCCGGCAAGAATGCCCTTGAATGCCCGAATGGTTTCCTTGAGGGAAACGTATTTTCCTGGCGATCCGGTGAAGACTTCTGCAACGAAGAAAGGCTGGGAAAGAAAACGCTCTATTTTGCGGGCTCGCGACACTGTCTGCTTGTCTTCTTCAGACAACTCATCCATACCAAGGATGGCAATGATATCCTTGAGCTCCTTGTAGCGCTGCAGAACAGTCTGCACGCCACGCGCAACATCATAATGCTCCTGTCCTACAACCAGAGGATCCAGCTGACGTGAAGTTGAGTCCAGCGGATCTATGGCAGGATAAATTCCCTTTCCGGCAATTTCACGACTCAGGACGACTGTTGCGTCAAGGTGAGAGAAGGTGGTTGCAGGCGAGGGGTCAGTCAGGTCATCCGCAGGGACATAAACCGCCTGGATGGAGGTAATGGAACCTGTTTTTGTCGAGGTAATACGCTCCTGCAGCACACCCATTTCTTCAGCCAGCGTCGGCTGATATCCGACCGCAGACGGCATGCGTCCCAGCAATGCCGACACCTCGGTACCTGCGAGCGTGTAACGGTAAATGTTGTCGACGAAAAAGAGTACATCGCGCCCTTCATCACGGAACTTCTCGGCCATGGTCAGACCAGTGAGAGCTACCCTCAAACGGTTGCCAGGTGGTTCGTTCATCTGACCATAAACCAGAGACACCTTGTCGATAACACCGGAGTCCGTCATTTCATGATAGAAATCATTCCCTTCTCGGGTACGCTCTCCCACACCAGCAAACACAGAGTAGCCAGAATGCTCGACCGCGATGTTGCGAATGAGCTCCATCATGTTCACAGTTTTTCCGACACCGGCGCCGCCGAACAGGCCCACCTTTCCTCCCTTGGCAAACGGACAGACAAGGTCAATCACCTTGATGCCGGTTTCCAGCAGCTCACTGGAGGCTGCCTGGTCTGCGTAGGAAGGGGGCTTCCTATGGATGGGAAGACGCTCGTCCTCGCCCAGAGGACCCTTTTCATCGATGGGGTTACCGAGCACATCCATAATGCGGCCCAGCGTCTTTGTGCCTACAGGAACCTGTACAGGGCCGCCTGTGTTGTCCGCCACAAGACCACGACTGATGCCCTCTGTCGATCCCAGCGCGATACAACGAACAACACCATCACCAAGTTGTTGCTGCACTTCCAGGACGAGGTTCTTGTCTTTTATATTGAGGGCGTCGTATACCTTGGGGACTGCGTCACGTGGGAACTCAACGTCTACAACGGCGCCAATAACCTGCACAATGCGACCGCTACTCATAGCATATCCTCATATTTACCTTGAAAATCAGACAGCGGATGCTCCGCTGACGATTTCAGACAATTCTTGTGTAATAGCCGCCTGGCGTGCCTTGTTGTATACAAGGTTCAGGCTGTCTATAAGCTCCCCTGCATTCTCTGTGGCATTTTTCATGGCGACCATACGGGCTGCCTGCTCGCAAGCATGATTTTCGACAACAGCCTGATAGACCTGGGACTCGATATAGCGCACCAGAAGGCCATCAAGGACCGGCTTGGCATCGGGCTCATAAATGTAGTCCCAGTGATGCTTGAGGGCCGTGTTGTCCTCGGCTGGCAAGGGCAGCAGCTGCAGACTTTGTGGCGATTGAGTCATGGTATTGACAAAACGGTTATACACCAGAAACAGCCGATCTATACGTCCTTGGTCATACGCATCCAGCATGATCTTCACGCCGCCGACCAGGTCAGATACAGAGGGCTTTTCTCCCAGATTCCTGACAGAAGCCAGAATATGCGCGCCATGGCTTGAAAAGAAATCCACTGCCTTGTTTCCCATAAGGCACAGATCGACTTCCATGCCCTGGGCGTCCCAACTGCTCATGGACGACACGCAGTGTTTGAACAAGTTGATGTTCAAACCACCACAGAGTCCACGGTCCGTAGATACAACAATAAACCCGACTCTTCTGGCCTCTCTCTCCACCATATAGCTGTGGCAATATTCGGGATTGGCGTTGGCTATATGACCAACAACCTCGCGAATATGCTCAGCATAAGGGCGGGAAAGATCCATCCGCTGCTGGGCCCTGCGCATCTTGGATGCAGCGACCATCTCCATAGCAGAGGTGATCTTGCGGGTATTATTGATTGACGCAATCTGCGTCTTTACTTCTTTGCCAATTGCCACGGTTTATTCAACCCCTACCATGTCCGGGTTGTTTTGAAAGACTCGATAGCTTCCTTTATCTGTGTTTCGATGGCATCGCTGAATGCACCAGACGCGTTTATTTCGTCCATGAGAACCTGGTGTTCTGCATTCATGTAACCCAGCAGTGCAGACTCGAACGCACTGATCTTTTTGAGATCCACGTCTTCCAGATGCCCTTTTTCTGCGGCAAAAATGACAACACCCATTTCAGCAACAGACAAAGGCTGGTATTGCTTCTGCTTCATCAGCTCGGTGACACGCTGACCATGCTGCAGCTGCTTGCGGGTGATCTCATCAAGGTCCGATGCAAACTGGGAAAAGGCCTGTAGCTCACGGTACTGTGCCAGGGCCAGGCGGATGCCACCGCCCAGTTTTTTGATGATCTTTGTTTGCGCTGCACCACCCACCCGGGAAACAGAAATACCGGCATTCATGGCGGGCCGAATGCCCGCGTTGAAGAGGTCTGTTTCAAGGAAGATCTGCCCATCGGTGATAGAGATGACATTGGTCGGTACAAAGGCAGAGACGTCACCGGCCTGGGTTTCTATCACCGGCAAAGCCGTCAGTGACCCGGTTTTTCCTGTTACCTTGCCGTTTGTCATTTTTTCCACGTAGTCAGCATTGACCCGTGCCGCACGTTCGAGCAACCGTGAGTGCAGGTAAAAGACGTCACCAGGATAGGCTTCCCGACCGGGGGGGCGTCGCAAGAGCAGGGATATTTGTCTGTAGGCCCAGGCCTGTTTGCTCAGATCGTCGTATACGATCAGGGCATCCTCTCCCTTGTCACGGAAATACTCACCTATGGAGCAGCCGGCAAAAGGCGCAAGGAATTGCATGGACGCAGGATCCGCCGCACCCGCTGCTACCACAGTGGTGTGCTCCATGGCACCGTGCTCTTCCAGCTTGCGGACGACGCTGGCAATGGAAGACTGCTTCTGGCCAATAGCAACATACACACAGCGGATGCCAGTCCCTTTCTGATTGATAATGGCATCCACGGCAACCGCCGTTTTTCCTGTCTGGCGGTCACCAATAATCAACTCCCGCTGACCACGACCTACCGGAACCATGGAGTCTATGGCCTTGTAGCCGGTCTGGACAGGCTGATCCACGGACTGGCGGGCGATGACGCCTGGTGCCACCTTTTCAACCGGTGATGTCTCAGTGGCGTCTATTGGGCCCTTGCCGTCTATCGGGTTCCCCAGTGCGTCCACGACACGCCCCAGAAGAGCTTCTCCCACAGGCACTTCCAGAATGCGCCCCGTGCAGCGCGCCTTCTGGCCTTCTGCCAGTCCTTTGTATTCTCCCAGAACGACAGCACCGACAGAGTCTCGCTCGAGGTTCAGGGCCATACCGAGAAGATTGCCATCGAACTCAATCATCTCTCCGTACATGACATCAGCCAGACCATGAATACGCACAATACCGTCAGATACACTGACGATAGTGCCTTCATTCCGGGATTCGGACGATACATCAAGATTATCTATGCGACTTTTGATGATGTCGCTGATTTCTGAGGGGTTCAGTTGCTGCATACCCAACCTGCCAAATTCATGAACTCATTGCATCAGCCAGTCTGGCCAGCTTCGCTTTTACACTGCCATCAATAACAAGGTCAGCCATTCTTATAACGACACCGCCTATCAGCTCGGGATCGACGGAGGGCCTGGCTTGTATTTTTTTTCCGGTTTTGCTGCACAGTACGCCGACAATGGCCTGCACCTGGCTTTCGGACAAAGGGACAGCGGACACTATATCTGCCGTTACACTACCCTCTTTCTCAGACTTCATGGTCTGAAAGAGGGTTGATATGTAAGGTAGAAGTCC
Organism: Kistimonas sp. bin40; assembly: GCA_002238585.1. Lineage (GTDB taxonomy): Bacteria > Pseudomonadota > Gammaproteobacteria > Pseudomonadales > Endozoicomonadaceae > Sansalvadorimonas. The sequence continues at coordinate 11,136 of MPMQ01000013.1, forward strand.
CAGCCTTCCTCTTTGAGAAAGCACCGCGATGAAGTTTCTTGCCTTGTCGTCAAGAAACTCATCGCACAACTGAAAAAAGATATTGGCCTTTTGGGAAAAGGTCATATCCGGGTCTTTCAGCCGCACGGCAATCCTGCTGTCTGCCGCGACAGCAGCACAGCCTGTCAGCATGATCGACCATGGCTCCAGTACATCATGCTGGCAGGCATGCGCGAAGGCAGCCTTGGCATAAGGGCGGGAGCAAGTGAGGGGTTCCACTTAGGCACTCTCCCGCAGCTCATCAATCAGTGTCTCGATCAAGTCCTTATTGGCCTCTTCGTCCAGGTGCCTGCCGATAATTTTGCTGGCTCCTGCTGTGGCCAATCCGGCCAGTTGCAAACTCAGGGAGCCCCTGGCCTGATTCACCTGCTGCTCTATCTCTGACTGGGCTGCCAGAATCAGGCGCTCCCCTTCCTTGCGGGCATTATCCTTCGCCTCGTCAACAATCTGTCCGGCACGGCGATTGGCTTGATCAATAATTTCCTGGGCCTGAACCCTGGCCTTATCAAAATCCTGTGCAATTCTGGCCTTTGCCAGCTCAAGGTCGGCTGCTGCTTTTTCAGAAGCGGCCAGACCGTCCGCAATTTTTTTCTGGCGATCATTAAGAACCTGTACAACGGGGGGCCAGACATACTTCATGCAAAACCATACAAAGATGGCAAAAGCTATCATCTGGCCCACAAGGGTTGCATTGATGTTCACACCAACACCTCTTCTGACTGCGGGTAGAGCCGCAGTCCCTGCTTACCAAGAGAAGGGCCACCACACCCCCGCCTCACCATATCTCTCAGCGGACAACAGCTGAAAGCTGCTCGACAAACGGATTGGAAAAAGCAAAAAACAAAGCAATACCGATAGAGATCATGGTCACAGCGTCAAGCAGGCCTGCAACAATGAACATCTTGGTCTGCAACATAGGCACCATCTCCGGCTGTCGGGCAGCCCCTTCAAGGAACTTTCCTCCGAGAAGTCCGAAGCCAATCGCCGTACCGAGTGCTCCCAAGCCTATCAATAAAGCGACAGCTACTGCTGTCATACCGATGACTGTGTCCATTAGTTTTTCCTCCAGACAAAGACCAAGTGGTTTGGATAGTAGTGTGGACAGGTATCAATGCTTCTCTTGCGCCATGCTCAGATAGACGATGGTAAGCATCATGAATATAAAAGCCTGCAAGACTATAACGAGAATATGGAAAACAGCCCAGACAAAATGCAATGGCGGCTGGTACCAGCCCATCAGCGCTATCAGTATAAAAAGAAGCTCGCCGGCATAGAGGTTGCCGAACAGTCGCAGGGCGAGAGAGACCGGCTTGGCCACAAGGGTGACCGCTTCAAGGACAAAGTTGATCGGAATCAACAACACCTGCAGGCGCTTGTCGGCACAGTTGAACGGATGCAAGGTCAGCTCGGCCACAAACCCTCCAACTCCCTTCGCCCTGATGGAGTAAAAAATGATCAGTGCGAAAACAGACAATGACAGGCCCAGGGTAACATTCACATCAGTACTGGGCACTACCTTCAAATAAGGAATTCCCACAAGCCCCGCCAACCCCGGCAAAAGATCAATGGGGACCAGATCCATCAGGTTCATCAAAAAAACCCACACAAAAACGGTCAGAGCCAAGGGCGCGATCAAGGCACTGCGCCCATGAAAAGCATCTTTGACGCTGCCCTCAACAAATTCAAAAACAACCTCAACCATGCTTTGCAGGAGGGAGGGCACGCCGCTGGTGGCTCGTCTTGCTACCCGATAAAAAAGAGCAAGAAAAGCTGCGCCCAGAACCAGGGAAAAGAACAGAGAGTCAAGATGGAGTGCCCAGAACCCCATGGCCTTGGCCTCGGCGCCAGTATGCGCCAGCGTCCAGACAGGTTCAGACAACACAGAACCGTCATGACGCTCATAGCCCGCCGGCAACTGACCCCAGGTCAGATTTTGCAGGTGGTGTTGTATATACTCCGCTGCCGTATGTGTCGCCATTTAATCAGAGAGCTCCTGCTCAACCCGTCCGAAAATCCAGCAAGACCGGGGTAAACCAGTTTACTGCCTGTACCACTGTAAAAGTGCCTAACAAGGCCAGGGCATTGAGTGGCCTGACCAGTAAAAAAACCAGAGAAAAACCCACACAGGTCAGAGCAAACTTCCCCGCCTCTCCCCTATAAAAACCCCGTACAACAGACTGCGCAGAGCGGCTGTCCGCACGAAAAAAAAGGTTGTACATCAGGTAAAAGCCGGAAGCTGTCACCACGGAACCACCCAGAAGAGAGGAGTAGAGGGCTGTTGCATCAAAACCCGAAAAAATAAAAAAAACTGCCGCAAGAAGGCAGGTGACACCTGCCTGCACTACGACAATACGGAGAACCGGCGGCCGCTCGACTCCGGCACAACACAGGACACTGGCACAGGCCGGATTGTCCGAGGCCTGCTGCCCGGTGCCCCGGGCCTGGAGCACGGGCGGAGCGTTTTTTTGTCCTGCCATCAGATCTGTTTCAAACCCGTTTTACCTGTTCCCTTGCTTCACTGCGGCTTCTGTATCGCCGAGAGCGCGCAAAGTATACGGGTTCACCGCATTCACGATCAACACACCCGAAGCAATCAGGTCAAAAACAGGCTGAAAAAAGATCCTGCCGCAGAATTTCACAAAGGGTCCTGCCAGCTCCCCCGGTCAGAAGGCAAGGGCATGGCTCTACTGGATATGAGCAAGAATGCCATCCAGTTCGTCCAGTGAGTTGTAGCGAATAACAAGCTGCCCTTTTCCGCTGGAAGCATGCTTGACGACGACGGGGGCGCCGACCTTGCGTGACAGATTCTCTTCCAGACTGCGCACATCGGGATCTTTGGATCTGGCTTTGGCCTGTGAGTCACCCGGCCGCTGGATGCGGCGCACCAGCGCCTCTGTCTGGCGCACAGACAACCCCTGGCTGACAACCATGCGCCCCACTTCCAGCTGTTTTTCGCCGGGAAGAGACAGCAAAACCTTGGCATGACCCAGCTCGAGATCTCCGTGTTCCAGCATCCGGCGCACATCGCTTTGCAGACTGAGAATGCGCAACAGATTGGCAACGGCTTCGCGCGACTTTCCGACAGCTTCTGCCACCTGCTGCTGGGTCATGTCAAATTCGTTTTTGAGCCGCTCCAGAGCAAGGGCTTCTTCTACGGCGTTCAGATCCTCACGCTGTATGTTTTCTATCAAGGCAACAGCAACAGCAGCCTCATCACTGATGTCCTTGACAATAACAGGAACGCTATCAAGCCCCGCCAGCTGGGAGGCCCGCCAGCGCCTTTCTCCAGCGACTATCTCGTACTTCTCTTCTCCAGGCTGGCCTGAAGGGCGCACGACAATTGGCTGCAAAACGCCCTGCTGGCGTATAGATGAGGCCAGCTCTTCCAGAGCCTCCGGGTTCATGTCCCGGCGCGGCTGGTAACGCCCGCGCTCAACCCACTCTATGGGCACTTGACGCAAATGGTCCTGGCGCTGTCGGGTCCCATGGGTGGAGGCTTGCTGTATGGCATCCACTTCCTCTACCAGCCGAGCCCCCTGAAGCAGGGTCTCCAAACCTTTGCCCAGCGTTTTTTTCTTGATCACCGCCTGCAACACCTCATAGTTGCTCTGTCACATCTGTGGTTCTTGATTCGCTTGTGCATGGCTTTTTTTCATCCTGTCGACGCATGAATTCACCGGCCAGCGCCAGATAGGCAACAGTCCCGCGAGCGTAACGATCATAGTGCAGTGCAGGAAGGCCGTGACTGGGAGCCTCAGCCAAGCGCACATTGCGGGGAATCACAGTCCTGTATACCCGACGCCCGAAGTGCTGGATCAGTTGGCGCGACACTTCACGCGTCAAGCTGTTTCTCTGGTCATACATGGTTCTTAGCACCCCTTCTATTTCGAGGCGAGGGTTGCAGGAGGCCGCTATATCAAACACGGTTTTCGTCAGGGAGGCCAATCCTTCCAGCGCATAGTATTCGCAGACCATGGGTATGATGACCGAGTCGGCAGCCACCAGAGCGCAGACGGTCATCATGTTGAGAGAGGGAGGGCAGTCAATAAAAATAAAGTCGTACACAGCCTGTCGGGACAGCAGAATGTCTTTCAGACGACTTTCTCCGCTCTTTTCGCCCAGGAGCTTTACCTCCGCTGCAGTCAAATCGCTGTTGGCTGGAACCACGTCCATGTTGGGCACGCCAGAGCGCACTATCACTTCGTCCAGGCTGACCTGTTGCAGGAGCACATCCCCTACAGTGTGAGCAAGCTGGTGCTTGTCAACACCGCACCCCATGGTGGCATTGCCCTGAGGATCGAGATCAATCAGCAACACCCGTCGTTTGGCGGCCGCCAGGGAAGCCGCGAGATTTATGCAGGAAGTTGTTTTTCCCACTCCCCCTTTCTGGTTGGCTACCGCCAGAATCTTTGCCATCTACAGTCTTCCTCTCCTGGATCAATCTGCGGTGCAGGTGGGCGCCAGTATTACTTGATGGCGCTCCCCTTCACAAGCTGCAACCGTCAAAGAATGGCACCCCAGCAATGAAACAAACGGACAGCTGGCCCGCAACTCCTGAATTTCCTCGTCGGGATAGCGCCCTTTCATGGCCAGCCAGAGCCCACTGGAACCCAGCAGGTGTCGCGTATGGGTAACCATGGACGCCAGAGAGCTGAACGCCCGGGAAACGATCAAGTTGTACCGCTCTTGCGGCTGCCACTTTTCCACACGGGCATGCACGACAGTGACGTTATTCAATCCCAGCTCGATACCCGCCTGGCGCTGAAAACGGTTTTTTTTGTCCACGCAATCGAGTGTGGTCACTTGCAGTTCCGGCATCATGATAGCCAGAGGTATGCCGGGTAGCCCGGGACCCGAACCTACATCCAGGACTCTTGCTCCAGCGCCGAACGTCTCTTTCACCCAGGGAAAAATCGCGAGGCTGTCCAGGATGTGGCGACTCACCATCTGTTCTGGACACCTGACCGCTGTCAGGTTGTACTTCCGGTTCCATTTGGACAGCAGCTGTATGTAGCCGCTCAGCAGCTCGGCCTGGGCAGATGTGACAGCGACGCCCATAGAGTCGGCACCAGACATCAATTTGTCTTTAATCAACGTATTCTTTCTCCAGTGCCGTCCAGTGGCTTCAACAGCCATTCAGCACCACTGAAATCACTTGATCCTGCGATAAAAGCCATTGTTTTGCAGTGCAAGCTTTCACTGAAGCTCAGATCAAACACTCCTGAAGCAAGACAACAAGGGCAATCGGCTGAAGTTGCAGAGGGTGAATCAGCTGCAGATGAATCTGTTCACTCTCACGGCCAGAAGGGGAAATCAGGAGCATGCTCACACAAAAGACGGCACAAGCTGTTGACTCCCGGGCAAAGATACCAGATCCTGGCTCCTCTTGTGAAAGCCTGAATGCAAAAAAAGAATCAACGCGTCTGTGCTCAGGTTCCGGAAGATCCCTCTCCACTTGCGACTTGCCCAGATGACGCAACGCAAGAGCCTGTCATCAAGGACACTCATCGGGGAGGGTGAAATCGCTTCATGAACTGATAGACGACAAGCACTATTTTTCCGGGGAGGCGGTTCTTCGCTCATCACCTGCTTCCGAACAAAGACTGCGTACCGGAAAACCCAAGCACAACCACACCACCACGGGCCGAATTCCGCTTCCCTGTGCATTAACCTCCCAAGGCTCAGGGAGCAATTTTCTTCTTGTGCTCTGACAGAATGATCAGCATTTGTTTATCTGCCTGCCCCCGGACAACAATGGCTACTCGATGCAACCAGAATTTTCTGGTCACTATTTTTTCATTCCGTGCTGTACCAGTGCACACACGAATTGGCCTCACGCACCCCCAAGCTCTGCAAGAGCCGATGGAGAGCTGCCGGGACCAGCATTATTCAAGCAAACCCAGGAGCGGCGGCCCATGAAAGCGATCATCGACAACCGCACCCGGAGAGCCAACGCCCACCGGATGCGGAGAACCCCGACAAGGCAAATACCCGGGACCTGTCCCATTCTGTCAGGCTACTGGCACGCACAATCAGCTGACTCGTAGCCTGCTGCAGGCACCCATTTCACAGGCTGCTCCGCCTGCGCGCGCTGTGCTGATGTCACACCGACCAGCGGCGCACCCTGAACCCGGCAGACAGGATCCATCATCGGTTGACTGATAACAGCTTCTGCCAACACTTCACCGGCACACAGGATTGTGGCATGGCGCGGCTGATCGGCACGCGCAATATTCACATGCATCTTGTTCATGCTGTTGCCGTTGTGCCGATTGTTTGCCAGTGCGTATTTGAGTTCTTTGCCGCCGGCTGTTTCAACCAGCAGGGCACAGTCGTCGGCGCCCAGGATTGAGGCATTGTCGGGATAGACGTAACCGAAAGAGCCATGCAACGCCGGGAATATATAGCCTTTCTTTTCTTGCTGTGGATCGTAATAGCCAACCAGTGTCGTCACGGGCACGCCAAACCCCTCCGGTTTCAGCTCTTTTTCGACGGTATATCCATCATCCCTGACCCATTGTTCACCATCGGAAACATACAGGACATTGCCGTTTGATGGGACAAAAGCGGTCCCACCGTTAACGGTCAGGTGCCATTCACTCCCCGACCCGAACTCTATCTCAAGCACCTTTCCTTTGTTGGCCTGACTGGCTTCTGGCAGCAAGAAACCCCAGGGCCTGTCGTCATCGGACAAGTACAGTTCAATCTTGTCTGCCGTCAGATAAAGGCGGGAGATAAAGTCGGCATCGGCATCCAGATCCCGGGAATAAACACGCACCGTCCTCTGTGCGCCCCCCCTGTGGCTGTATTCGTCCATGGTCTGGGTGACAGGATTCCACTTGCGAAAGCCGGTCGAGGAAGTTTTGTCAAACAGCACCTTGCTTTCCAGACTCTTCTGGATGTGGAACAGCGAGTAGGGGGTATACAAGGTAAAGCGCTGTTTTGCGTAGCTGGACCGGCCCCCAGCCATGGCATCGAGCCCCATAGGAAAAACCCCATGAAACGGCGGGATACACGCATCACCAATGCAGGTTGCAGTACCGCGCTGACGATCAAAGTTGGGAACAAAAGCCTCAAGACCAGAGTGCCAGCCCCAGGTGGAGTTGGTCTGGTCGGCAGGCTTGTGGGCCGAGCCATCAAAGCCGCCCATACTGTGCTCAAGCCCGAAATTACGACCCATCCCATGACTGAGTTCATTGCCGATGGAGCTGTCCAGAGTGGCTATGCCACCACCGCCTGAACCGCCGTGCACGCAAATCTTCTGATCCATGTAACGCCCCTGGGCGTTGTGAGCCGTTATCTGGGCCGCCATGAAAGAATGCTGATCCTCGCCTTCACCCACGCTGGAGTTGATGCCGTAGTTGGCGTTGTTGATGCCAATCGATATCAGCTCCCTGGCGATCGCTTGCCGCATGCTGCCAAAATCCCGGCTGCATTCACCGGGACCCTCAGTGGTCAACAAGGTGCCGTCTGGCAGCATGATTTCCTTCAGATGCACGGGCTCGTACTGGTTAACGATCAGACGGCTGACCGGAATGGTTTCATAAAACTCCCGCTGTGCTGCCGGGTCCGCCTGGAAATCAAACCGGCCACGTGGCTCAACCAGCATGCCTATGTCAATTGTGTTTATCAGCAGCTCCGAAGGCGCACCCACGTTTGTGCCGGAGAGGCGACCCAACTTGTTTCTATGTTCGAAGCTCAGGACCAGACCCGGTCTGATCCATTCCGGCGGCAAGATCGCGGACCAGAAGCCCTCGCCATAGCTGATCCTGTTAAAGAGCATGTCATCCTCGGTAACCCAGACACCTTTCACATTTTTGAAGACCAGCGTCTGCCCCTGGCGCAAGGTAGCAGTCTGATTTCCAGCAGACCCGGCAGGATAGTTGATGCTGAAGTCGCAGGTGGACCGGGAGCTGAACAGGATCATCTTGCCATCCAACTCTGGCTTGCCATCTGGCAAGTTGAACGCGCTTTTCCAGTGCCCGTCCCAGATGGATACCTTGACGCCTTTGGCTCGACCCAAGGCTGCGGCTATAGCATCGTCATCCAGTGCATCAACAACTTCCAGACTGCTGTCGTCATACGTGAAGTCGACAATGGCATCTTCCATGTCCAGCAGGCGTTGAACAGTTTTCGCCAGCCTGGCGGGCGGCAGCATCTCGACAAAACCCTGTGCATAGCCACGGGAGTCGGTGACGCTGATAGAGACCGGAACCTGCTCATCTATTTTGCCTTCCGGCTTGAACATAACCAGCGTCTTGCGTTGGCCGACCAGGTGCTGGCGCTTCTCGTTGCCCGGATTCAGGGCGGGGAAGGTGTGAGCCTGAGCCAGAATAACGCTGCCCCCGAGTTCTCCGATCAGGTCATTGCCAAGCTCAGTGACGTCAAACAAAACCGGTCCGGACTCTTTTTCTTCCGCAGCGACTTCTTTCGCAACGACTTCTTGCGCAACGACTTCTTCCGCAACGACTTCTTCAGCGACAACTGTCCCGGTTCCGGGTTCTGTTTCTTCGTCGTCCATCATTTCCTGTTGTCCGAAGACAATGGCATCCCGGTCTTCGGCATCAAAAGCAGCATCAGCATCCGGTTGCGCCCTGCCGCGCCTGAACCTGCGCCCCCATTGTCCAAGCAGATCAAGGAAGTTGCGCATTTCGGTGTGGAGACTGCACATTTCGGTGCCAGAACCGCGTTTGGCAAAGTTTAATTCAATACTGCCATCATCGTTGTTGCAGACACCGTGCATCACCCAGCCATCCGCATCCATCCTGGCAATACTGTCGTCCTTGCTGGCAGTTGCAGGATCAACAGCCAGCTCTGTCGACGCGCGCGTGCGTTCAGGACTGGCGGGACTGATTTTTCCTCTGTCAGGCAGGGGATGTGCGTAAGCGTCAGCAACAAGGATCGAGGCAATCGTTGCACAGAGCAGCATCCTGTTCATGGCCTGGTTCTCTTCCAACAACATGACATGCGGCATGCCCACAAAAACCCCACTCGCTTTCCGCTGTTGTGCCCTCTTGAAGCCCGAAGACTCGCTTCCGCCTGAAGAGGTTATACATCCGGCATTGCCTGGTTTGCGAAAAATGCGACGAAAGGCGCATAAGTGGAATCCGAAGACATCCCGCAGTCTAGACGGGATTGTTGGACCATGCCTGAATCTTGCCCGACAGGGTCATACGCTGTCGTCCTCTGGCTGGGTACTGCCGGGTACCGGTTGTTGCTTTCTGCCCTCGAAAGCCTGTTCCAACCTTTGGCTGCGTAGAGCCCTGATGCTATGGAACAGACTTTGAAACGCTGAACCTCTAAGCCTTGAGAGTTCGCAATCAAAAGAGGCGACAAGCATCCTGGCATGGCGGGGAGGGCGCTTCCTGTGTGCGCAAGAGTCTCACCTTCCCATCTTGGTAACAAATAGCCAGATGACAACAGAAGGGATCCATGGAGGTTTTTATGAAGCTGTCGAATGGAATGTTTGTTCGTGCTTTTGTCACCCAGGCTCCAGTCCCGCGAAAGCCCAGCAGGCGCAGCTCGTGCGGAGGGTCCCCATTCCCTTCTTCGGGACGATACAACGCGACCAGGTGCTGGCCATCCTTGCTTGGCCTGCGTCGCTGGAGAGATTTGAGGCTGTCATTCGCCTCAGGAGCGGATGTCCACTGCCCCTTGCTGTCCCTGACCAGCATTGCCGACAGACGGCCACGAAATCTGTACAGTTCCTCCGCCATAAACCAACGCCCAGCGGGGTCGAAGCGTACGTCATACATACCGAAATAGTTGCGCTGATCGACATGAATGATGTCTCGGACTATCCACCGGTTTTCGGCATCTTGCGTCCAAAGCAACAACCCAGACCTGGCTTCGGCCACCAGCTGCTGTCCATCCGGACTAAAAAAGAAATCGCTGCGGCCTCTACCGTGATGCTCAAAACGTTGCTGTTCAGACCAGACACCATCATGCAGTTGCCATACAGAAAAGACGTCTTCTCGCGCACGGATGAAAACCTGCTGACCACCAGGCCTGAACCGGGCACTGCAAGCCGTCAACCCCAGCCCGAGATCCAGTGCAGAGTGTCGCGTCCAGTGTCGCTGGGTATCCTTGCTGAACAGAACGAAATCCCTTTCGTCAGCAGAATGGACCAATAGCCAGCGCCCATCCGGACTGAAAACCGTCTTTTGAGGTATGTTGCCCCAATATTCACTCGTAGTGACAAAGTGCCCACCGAGCTGCCATTGCTGCTGCTCATCCAGATCCCAGACGTACTGATTGTAGTCTGAGGTCTGTATGGAAAGGCTACGTCCATCCGGACTGAAAAGCATGCAAAGCTCTCTATGAAAAAAGGGCCTTGCCGGGACAAGGCGTGCTGTCTTTTTCCAGTCAGTGACCTTGCCCATTTCCCAAATCCGCACATCTGTTATGTCGGCAACGGCAACCCGCTGTCCGTTATCGGAAAAGCAAACGGCTTTGGCTTCGCGACCCTCGAGGAAAGGGGCTCCCTGTCGCCAGTTTTCTCCATTCCACGTAAAGACACTGGTGGCAACGTCCACTGGATCGAACGCTCTGTCGTCCATGCTGACGACCAGATGGTTACCTGTGGGGCTGAAGTAGACCCCTCTGACACTGACTCCGGCCAGCTGGAAAGCCCCCACCTCTTTCAGCACCAGATGAGGGGTCATTTGCAGGGTGCGAGAGATGGCGCACCACAGAACCTCAGGGCAGAAAACCCGGCCAGGCCAGTCTGGTCCCAAGGTATTGGCAGAAAAGCCAGCCAACCAGGGGCGTAACAAGTGTTCGTAGTTGTCCCGGGTAAGAGCGGCACGAGGAAACGCGGAGCCAAAAGCACGACAGAAAGCCCGTTCTCGCAGTGCAGACACTTTGACTCGATCACAAAACGCCCTGCTGACTTTCTGCCAGATGAGAATGTCAGCCAGCGGCAAATAACGAAGCACTGCATCCTGCAATTCAGGCGGCAGCCTGGACAGCCGCCTCAGTGCCTCCTGGCCCAGGTCTTCTGCCGCCGGATTTTGCGGACCCCAGGAGTCCCGCGACGCCTGGAGTTCTGGCAGGGACGGGTTCGTGCTGCCGTAACTTTGTGGCTGAGTGGGTTGCATGCTCGTTTCCTGTACATTGAACTGACGACGGCCTGTACTGGGCGTACAGAACCGGCCGTTGGACACGAGCTGCCAACCGGAGGTTCCCCAAAGCCATGTAGGGGACAAAACTTCTGGTCCTTACTTTTTGAGCTGTCACAGTTCACATAGATCACCTCAGAAAGGCATCAGCTCACATCCCCTTGTTGCCTCATAATTATCTTCTGTGATTTGTCCCGCAAAGGGGCTCAAGCGGCTGGCCCGGATCTGGCATGGTCATGTGATTGGGTAGAGATAAAAACCAAGAAACCCAGAAGGCAGCAAGCTGACAGGTACAGTGAAAGTCTGAACGCATCAGCTTGACTGAAAAAACCTACAACCAACGACGAGACTGATGCAGTCCCTAATTGCAGGAACCCCAATAATCCAGAGGCATAACCCGATTTTTCTTTAAAGCCAGCTATAACGCCAGCAGCTCCAAGAGGAAGCAAGAATCCATTCCCCAATGTCAGAACAGCCATAGGAAACCATATTTTTATAGCGCAAAAATTCCCTGATATATTCATTGACAACATTAAGAGCGCACCAGAAACAAATGCAACATAGCCCAACAATAGTGCTTTGTTTAGGGAGAAATAGTTCAACGCTTTCCTGGATAAAAAGCTTCCTGCAAGATAGGTAACGGACAATGCAATATAGAAGCAGCCAACTTGTGAACTGGTATAACCATTCTTTGAGAAAATAAAAGAAGATTCAGAAATGTAACCAAAATAGGCAATGGATGCGAAGCAAGGGATAAGCACATACCTCCAAAATGTCATGCTGGAGAGAATGCTGGCATATGTTTTTATCATGGTGGTTGTGCCGACGGCTATTCGGTGCTCATTTTCTTTGGTTTCAGGCAATTTGAAAAAAACGGCAAGACTCACAATAAAACCCAAAAGGAACAAAAACCAAAACACGGAGTGCCAGCCATAAAGACTGGTTAAATAGCCTCCGATAACTGGAGCAACAGCGGGAGCGATTCCTATAAAGGGAAAAACGGTGGCAAATATTTTCCCAGTTTGTTCTTTGCTATATACATCTCCGATGATGGCTCTTCCTATTGTCAAACCAGCACAGGCACCGACTCCCTGCAAGCCTCTGAACATTATCAACTCAAAACCGGATGCCGCAAGACCGCACGCCAGAGTTGCCAGCGTAAACAGCAACATCCCCGCACAAACAACCGGCTTACGACCATAATGATCGCTCAATGGCCCATAGGCCAGTTGCGATACCGACAAACCCAGCAGATATGCACCCAAAGTCAATTGCATACCATGATCTGTAATTGCAAAATGTTTCGCAATGGATGGCATTGCCGGAACATAGATATCTGTAGCCATGAGTCCAATTGCTGACATCATGACAATAATTGGTAGTAAATTTTCTTGATTGCATTTCGTTTTCATGAGTTCTTTGAAACCCAGCTAACTGGTATGGGTAGAGGATCGTCCAGAGTGACTTTCCCAGCATTCAATTCAGGTAGAGATGTTTACTCAAAACAGAAACGGCTTGTCGTACAACACCCCTCGACATCCATCCAAATTCCTCAATCAAAATCGGGATTGCATATTACGCTGTTACAGAAAGTTAGTACATAAAAAAATCGGCCTGTATTGCAACTGATGCCATAAAGCAGATCTCGGGTTCCATGGTGAAGCAAAGGAGCTCCTGCGAACACAGCCTGGCGCCCGCCAGGTCCCCTTTTGAACTGTGAAATAGGCCTACTCGATCAAGCATCACTTGAGACAGTCCATACGAATCATCGTAGCAAGGCATCAACTGAAACTCTTATGTTTTTCCATGTTTTTTTCGCAATTTGTTCCGAAAACAGATTCAGGCAACAGGATCCAATCTGATATAACCACGTGATTGGATGCGCAAAAACAACACAAACAGAAAGAATCCCAGAAGGCAACAGGCTGACAGGTACAATGAAAGCCTGAACGCATCTGCTTGACTAAAAAAGCCCACAGCCAGCGAAGAGACGGATGCAGACCCTAATTGCAGAAAGCCTAGCAACCCAGAAGCATAACCCGATTTTTCTTTAAAATTGGCTATAACCCCAGCGGCCCCAAGGGGAAGCAAAAACCCATTCCCCAATGTCAGAACAGCCATAGGAAGCCATATTTTCATGGCATAAAAACTCCCCGAACTATTCATTAACAACATTAACAATGCGCCGGCAACAAATACAACATAGCCTGACAGTAGTGCTCTATTTAAAGACATATGATTCAAGAACCTCTTTGACAAAAGATTCCCTGCAAGATAGGTGATGGACAACGCAATATAAAAATACCCAATCTGTGAAGAAGTATAACCCTGCTTTGAGAAAACAAAGGAAGATTCGGATATATAACCAAAATAAGCAATGTACGCGAAGCAAGGAACGAGAACATATCCCCAAAATGTCATACTAAAAACAAGACTGGCATATGTTTTTGCAACGGTGGTTGCTCTGATGGCTATTCTGTGTTCTTTTTCTTTAGTTTCCGGCAACTTAAAGAAAACAACAACCACCAAAACAAAACCGAAAACAAACAAAAGACCAAATACCGAATGCCAACCATAAAGGCTATTTACATAACCGCCTATAACAGGAGCTATGGCGGGAGAAAGTCCTACAAAAGGAAAGACAGTGGCAAATATTTTGCCTGTTTGCTCTTTGCTATATATGTCTCCGATGATGGCTCTTCCTATTGTCAGACCAGCACAGGCACCGATTCCCTGAAGGCATCTGAACACTATCAACTCAAAACCGGATGTCGCAAAACTGCACGCCAGGGTTGCCAGTGTAAAAAGCAACATCCCTGCAAAGACAATAGGTTTTCTTCCAAAATGATCGCTCAATGGCCCATAGGCCAGCTGTGACACCGACAAACCCAGGAGATATCCAGCCAAAGTCAACTGCATACCATGATCTGTAATTGCAAAATGCTTCGCAATAGATGGCATTGCAGGAATATAAATATCTGTAGCCATCAGACCAACCACTGACATCATCACAATGATGGGTAACAAATTCGTTTGAGTGTTTTTCGTTTGCATAATGTCCTTGAAAATTTAATTGGCCAACATGGATAGAGGATTATCCAGAGCAATTTCTTCAACTCTTGATTCAGGCAGAGACGCCTGCTCAAACCAGGATTTGCTTATCATGCGCCAGTCTTCAACATCTATCTGACTTGTTTGCCCCAAGTCGGAACTGTATATTACGTTATTGCAGCAAGTTAGCAAATCAAAAAAATCAACCTGCGTCTGATAGCCCAACAGAAACGTCAGTGCAGTTTGCTCAATAAACAACCAGTCCATACTGCTCAGTTTTTACAACTCTTTGAAGCTCATGCTTGTTATTGGGCCGGCAGTTTGATTCAACATGATCTTGATGTTCCCGCTGGCATCGGCTTTCTCTACCAACATATGCAGGGTTTACGCACCAGTTACAAATGCCTTGAGTAGCGCTGGAGTAAGGCAATAAATGCTATCGACTGAAACTTTGGAAGTGAGTCAGCTGCTGGTACATTTCGTAGCTCTCACACTTAGAAACGGAAGTCGGAATGAGTTCACAATCCAGACAATACAAGCAGCTGACTCTTGGGCAACGATACCAGATACAGGCTCTTCTTGGGAAAGGCTATATGTAAAATGAAATAGCAGAATCTGTTGGCGCAAGTCCCAGTGTCTTGTCACGAGAGCTGGGGAGAAATTCAAGTGACAAGGAGTATTGCGCTGAAGCAGCTCATGCCTTGGCAGTTAATCGTCGTATAACGAGCAGAAGAGCCTGCAAGTCTTATGAACGACACTCGCCTATTATAGAGAAGAGGGTGCGCCTTGGCTGGTCGCCTGAAAACATAAGCCAGCGTATGAAGCTGGAAGTCTCAGATATGGCACTCAGTCACACCAGGATTTACGCTCGCATCTCGAATGACAAGGCCCAGGGAGGCATTTTATATAAAGACATTCTTCGCTTTGGAAAGAGACGATGCAAAGGAGGGGAACGCAAGGCTGGTTGCTCCCTGATTCCAAACAGGCTTGATATTGCAGAGCGCCCTGAAGTCGTTGATTTTCGTGATCTCCCTGGTGATGGGGAGGGCGATACTGTTTATGGCCAGGATGCTTATCTGGTGACTCTGGTTGAGCGCAAAAGTCAGTTGGCTCTCATAGGCAAGGTTGATCATAAACAAGCGAATTTGGTTGCTGATTGATTGCTCTTTTGGGGCGGGTCTCATCGGTTTGCACCCTCACCCTGGACAATGGTGGTGAGTTTGCTGTCCATGCGAAAGTGGCGAAGGCTGTAAATGCTGATGTTTACTTTGCCAAGCCCTACAAGAGCTATCAGCGTGGAACCGATGAAAACACCAACGGCATTATCCGTCGGACCTGGCCAAAAAAATGACTTCAGTTCATCTGACAGAAGAAGACCTGATAACCATGGAATTACTGATTAATACAATGCCGAGAAAGGTGTTAGGCGGAAAAACACCTCTCGAAGTCTACACAGGGCAGTCGATTGCACTTATTACTTGAATCCAGCGTTGAAGCTCTTGATGTCGCAGCACCAGCTACTGAAGAGCTTCTTCGCCTGGCTGCACGCGCAGAAAGGCAACTCCTGTCTCCTGGGAGCGATCAAGGACACCAGTACTGTGCCTGAAGGTGACCGCCAGATGACAACACAAGGGATCTATTGCGAGGGCCGTATAATCACTGGCAGGGCAAGCGGCGGCGGCTCTCTCGGCCTCCGCTTTCACAATCCATGTCCCCTGCTGAAATTCCAGCAACGCCAAGGTTATGCGAACTGGCTGCCTGTGCTCGATCAATGCAGCCAGATGCACGCCATCACCGGCCGGTGTCATATGCTCAGATCGGGAAGACAGCTGCGCCAGCGGACAGTGAGTCCAGACTCCAGCCTGATCCTTCCTCCAGGTGGTGGTATGACTGAAAGGCGTAAGGCGACCACTGGCCACCACCAACCAGCGGCCCAGCGGATCAAAATGGGGGAAAGGCCATCTCGACAGGCCGCCGTTCAGGACATCTGATTCTTTCCACTCACCTTGAGCGTTCTCTTCCCACAGCAGAGCCCACTCGGCACTTTGCGTCACCAGCTGCCGGCCATGCGGACCGAATTTGACAGTATGGATGGCATCCCTCTGCAGAATTCTGGCCTGGTGAGACCAGATTCCGTCGTCCAGTCGCCACACAGACAGGGTGCCGTCTCCGTGAAGCAAGGCAAGCCGCTGACTGTCGGAGCTGAAGCAAGCCACAACGCCGACGTTCTGTGCAGCATGCTCAAAGGAAGGGTTCGGTGCCCAGAGACTCCCTGACTGTTGGCTACAGAGCCTGATGCGACGACCGGGGACTGGGACCGGCAGCCAGCAGCTATCCGGGCTGAACTCTATATCGTATTTTGCTTCTGCGCATAGCCAGAAGAATCCACTGGGTAGCCATTGCTGCCGGGCGTCAAGACTCCAGACATGCAGCGTGTAGTAAACGCTGCTCTGTAGCACCAGCGAGCGGCCATTCGCGCTGAAAACCATGTGCGGGCAATAGTGGAAGACAGGGTGCTCGGGTACAAGACAAGCCGTCTGATGCCAGTCTGTCGTTTTTCCCTTCTCCCAGATCTGCACCTTCTTTATAAAGTCTTTTTCGTCGTCCTTTTCTTCCCCCTCTTGCGCGACAGCAACTCGCTGTCCGTCAGGCGAAAAACAAATGCACCGCGCTTGTGATGTTTGAGTGAAGGGGGCCCCATGATGCCACCCCGTCTCGTCCCAACTGAAAATAGAGGTCGCTGACCGCCTTGGCGCACCACCGTTTTGTGAGCAATAGATTGTCGAAACCATCAGATGCTGGCCATCGGGGCTGAAGCCAGGAGAGCCTTTCGTGAAGGAAGCTGGCAACCGGAAAGAGGCGTTCTCCTCCAGAGCCAGATGCGCACTGGCTTGCAGCGTGTGGGTGACGGCAGCGAAAAGCACACTGGGCTCAAACGAAGCACCGGGCCAGCCAGGCCCCAGTGGATTGGTAGAAAAACCGCTCAACCAGGGACGCACCAAACGGTCGTAGTTGCTGCGGGACAGGGCCGCGTTGGGCCGGGCGCGGCCAAAAAGATCACGCCAGTCGCCCTGCTTCTGTACAAGCGAGTCATGATTCTCACGAGGAAATGCATGTGCAAGAACACGCAAAAACGCCTTTTCCCGCAGGCAACTTACCCGGATTCTATGGGCAAAATCCCGGCTGACCTGCTGCCAGACTGCAATGTCGGCCAAGGGTAAGTGACCAATCACAGCTTCCTGTATCTCAGGTGGCAGCCGGGACAGCCTCCACAGTGCTTGTTTTGCATTGTCATAGTCCCCCGGCTCAGGAGCTCTGCGTTTGGCCAAAGGCAGCGATGCTGCGGGTGTTTCCTGCGCAGGGGGTATCACGGGGGCAGGGCATGCAGGACAGGCAGATTTCATGGAGCACCTCTCTTACACTGAATGACTGCTGACCTGTTGGCACACGGCCTCAACGGCAGCGGTGGCGCCTTGGACACAACCTGCAGGCAGAAGTTCTTGCGGGAAGCATTTCTTCCCGAACACCCGCCCCACCGGGCCTGTGTGATAGCACAACATCCAGTAAAACTTTCAGCAATCACACCAGTGTGGCTATGAGAGCTCTGCTACAGGCAACCAGGAGCCAGGAGCCAGGCATGCCTGACGCCCATCAAAAAGCCTGACCGCTCTACCCAGGCAGTCAATATTCCTCTTTTTTCCTCCAGCCTCTTTCAAGGGGTGATGCACCCGGACGGCCGTGAGTCTTATGGTGCCGAAGGAGCTCTCGACCGTCGCTTTCACAGCCCTTGTCCCCTGCAGACGTTCCAGCCGTGCCACAGTTATCGTACTGACTGCCTGTGCTCTACCAGTACAGCCAGATGCACGCCATCCCAGGTAGATATTTTGGCAGGAGCGGAGAAGTGGCCTTTGTCGTGGGCACAATTGAAGGGTGGTTTGCTGTTGAAATGGGGGAAGCAGGGAGCTGCCTTGTTTGCAATTCTTGCTCCCGGCCAATGTGAGATTATTCGTTGAGCTGTGAGGCCAGCAGGGTTTGTCCGAACACACGCAAATCTCCAAGGTGCTCTTCAATGACTTCTTTCATGATTTTCATATTCAAACGTTGGTATTCGTGTACAGCAACATTACGAAAACCAACCATCATTTTCATTCGATGTGCTTGCTCAGAGGAGATCAGCTTACGATCAACAAGGGCATCGAAAACCTCCCGGGATTCCTGGATTGTTGCAGCCTTGAGCAAAGTAAGAGTCCTGATTCCCATATCGATACAAGCCTGACAGGCCCGCTGAATATTGAGAACTATGGCATCCTGACGAGTGTAATTCGTCAGCAGTTCATCCTCATGCCCCAGATACTCTTCATCGATGCGGGCAAGGCAGCGCTCGATAATCGCCATTTTGTTGAGTAGAACATCATCCATGGGGGTTCCCCTTGATAGTATTGCAAAGCTGCTCTTTGATCGCGGCGACAAGATCACGGCGCTCAAGATTAAAGTTCTGATACTGTGAGAGGGTATGTGTTGCAAACTCTTCGCACTGAACCCGGTCCCGCTGATACAACCATATCCCGCTTTCAATAACTTCTTTTCTCAACACCGTTGCCGCCTGCCATAGGTCAATCAAGTCGATATCCCGGTTAATTGTCGCAGCCATATCCTGTGCCAGCAGCCAGCACTCCGCAGCAGGGACGTTGTGATCACACAAAATCGCAATATCAAAGTCACTATTGACGCGATGGTTGCCACGGGCGCGACTTCCATACAGCAAGATACCCTGCAGCTGTCCACCGAAGTGCGATTGGATTTTGCTGATGATTGTGTTCAGAGAAAGTTTGGCATCCATCTGCTCAATATCCCCATTTTTGTCCTGACTGGCAACAGATCTCTCCTTTATTGGAGGGCATAACTACCAGAAAGGGTGGTTGTTCAGTATTTATTACAGGCATGTGTTTTGTACGAACGATGCCTGGTGTCGTCTACGGGCGTTACGGGTTTTTCAGATACTTGTTTTGTAACCAGTCTTCTGTAGACGCAAAAACCGGCAGGGCACGAGTGCCGAAAACCACTTTTTCCCGGCTGCGTCTGTTTCCGGCGACAGGGGCTTGCATCGGGATTGTCATGCCGAAAGATGTTCCGGTTTCGCATCAGAAACTGCTCCCCATCCGGGAGCTGCGTCTACTCCTGGAGAGGCTCTCCGGCAGGCTTCACACAGAGCAAGGTGACTCCTTCTTCGCGGACCTGGCTGAATCCGGCACCGGAGTGGCGGCGGCGACTGAAAGTGACCGCCAGATGGCAACACAGGGGGTCCATTGCGATCGTTTCGCATTCGCGGACAGTGTAAGCAGCAATGGGCCTTTGGGTTCTCGCTTTCATAACCCATGTCCCCTGCTGAAATTCCAGCAGCATCAAGGTGTCTTGCTCCCCCATGTCGGGATAGACCAAGGCTGCCAGGTGCTGACCATCGGAGGCAGAAGCCAGTTGATCATGCTCGCAAGACAGGTGCGCCGCCGGGCAGGCGTCCCAGACTCCGGCATGGTCCCGTACCCACATGCTGGTAGTCTCGAAGGGCTGATCGCGGTGAACGACCACCAGCCAACGACTCAAAGCATCAAAAACAACACGATTCTGGCTCGGGCGGAGCCTGTTCAGGACCCGCAACGCATTCCATTCACCCCGGGCATCCTCTCCCCATAGCAGCAGTGACTTGCTGCCTTGTGTCACCAGATACTGTCCATCCGGGCTGAACAGGAGCTCCTGAACAAAGTCCGGGTACCAGTCATCCTGGGCAAAGTCCGGATGCCGAATGCTGGTCTGTTCGCGCCAGACACCCTCGTTCAATCCCCACACCGACAGGGAGTCGTCTCTCATGCATAAAACAAACCGCTGGCTGTCGGGTCTGAAACAGCCCCCTCCCCGCACACGATGTGCGGCTGATTCAAGGGAAGGGTCAGGCATCCAGACACCCCGTACCTGGCTATACAGCATGGTGCCACAGCCGCAGGAACGGACCTGCAGCCAGCGACTGTCCGGACTGAAAGTGGCACCATGCTGCCCCCCATCATAGGCCACAAAAACCCCACTCAGCCGCCATTGCTGCGCAGCGTCCAGGTCCCAGACATGCAAGCTGCAGCCGAGGCCGCCTTCCTGGAGTGCCAGACAGCGTCCATCAGGGCTGAACACCATAAGCGGCCGGTACCAAAAGATAGGGCGGATCGGAAAAAGCCAATACGTATGTTGCCAGACGGCTGATTGTTTTTTCTCCCACATCTGGACGCGCTTTATACATTTTTCGCCACCCTCTTCTTCTGTGATCTCTTCCACGACAGCGACTCGCTGTCCGTCAGGCGCAAAACAGATGCAGGAAGCTGCCACTGAGGCTTGAGTAAAAGGGCTCCCCTGGTGCCAGCCAGCCTCGTCATGGCTGAAAATATAGGTCGCTGCACGCACTGGCGCCCCTTGGCTTTCACGTGTACTGCTGACTGTATTCACTATCAAGTGCCGACCATCGGGACTGAAGGAGGGCGCTCCCCTCGTGCAGGACACAGGCAGCAGGAAAGTTCTTTTCTCTTCCAGAGCCAGGTGCGGGCTGGCCTGCAGCGTGCGGGTGATGGCAGAAAAAAGCACACCAGGCTCGAACTGACCGCAAGGCCACTCAGGATTCAGGGGATTGGTGGGAAAACGCGCCAGCCAGGGGCGCAGCATAGCGTCATAGTTGTCCTGGGAAAGAGCCGCGTGCGGCCGGGCGCTGCCAAGAGAACGCCAGGTCGTCAGGTCCTGCTCCAGAGAGCTATGGCTTTCTCGCGCAAACGCATGGCCAAGAGCACGAAGAAAGGCCTTCTCCCGCATGCCGGCCACCCGGATGCGGTGCGCAAAGTCGCGGTTGACCTGCTGCCAGGCGGCAATGTCCGCCAGTGGCAAGTGATGAATTACCGCGTCCTGCATCTCGGGTGGCAGCCGGGACCACAGCACTGCTTTTTCATGATCACTGCTATCGTCATCCGGATCCGGGGCCCGGCACTTGGGCAAGGGTGAGGTTGCAGCTGTGTGCGGCCCGGGGAGGGGAGGGGATACAGGGGGAACAGGATGGGTAGATTGCATGGAGAACCTCTCTGACAATGGCTGGCAACCGCCTTTTGGAGAGGCGTAGCAGGTCAGAAGTTCCTGCTGGAAGTCGTCATTGTCCGGACCACTTGCCTATAGCTGCCAAAGGGTGCCATGCGGCATGGGTGCCCATTGGATATGTTTTCTCGTACAAGGGGCATCCGGTGCAAAGATGTGGAGGCGCTCATCGCAAGACACTATTACTCCCGCATTGCCCACGGACGCAATAGTAGCTTTTTATCACCAGCGGCTGTCCATCCGGACCGGTCCGCAATTGGGAGGTGCTGCCGGGAGGACGCTATTGCACAACAGCCTCCCGGGCGGGTTGCACACGCAGAAAAGCGACGCCTCCATAGCAAGTCACAGCCAGATACCGGCACAGGGAGTCCATAGCTATAGCCTGGTTCCCGGACGCAGTAGTGATCCTCTCTGTCACGGCCCTCAGCGTCCATCTACCCTGCTCAAATCCTGACAACCTGACATCAGCTCCCATCACATGGAGCTCCAGTTCAGCTATATGCAGGCCATCAGAGGATGCAACCAACGAGTTACATCCGCCACACAGCTGCATTGCCGATTGAGTCCAGCTTCCAGCAGAGTCCTTTACCCACAGGGTTGCAATGTCGTGAATGCCAGTGCTGCTACCAACAGCCAGCCAGCGACCCGGGGGGTCAAAATGGGCGAAGTCGTCGTACGGCCAGGACTCGCCCAGGACACGTAAGGTTTTCCATTCACCTTGAGCGTCCGCTTCCAATAGTGCGAATTCCCCTTTTGCCCGTATCCCCAGTGCCCGTATCACCAGCTGTCGACCATCCGGGCTGAACCAGACATTGTCAATCGGGTACCGGTACCGAATGCTGCCCTGCCCAGACCATGCATCCTCGTGCAGCCGCCACAGGGTCAGGGTGGAGTCTTTCGCCAGCAAGACAAGCTGCTGGCTATCGAAACTGAAGCAACCGCCTCCCTGCAAGAGATGTGCCACAGACTCGATGGCATAATCTGCCACCCAGCTTCCCGACGACTGCCTTCTATAAAGCATGGTACCGGTGCCCAGGGATCGAAACCCCAGCAGCCAGCGACTATCCGGGCTGAAAACCAGCTCGGCGCCGGTGGTATCGGGGCTGAGCGGATAGGGCTCACTGAGTCGCCATTGCCCACTGACGTCAAGCTCCCAGAGATGCGGAAAGCCAAGATAGAATTTTTTGTCTTCCAGCAGCAGCAGGCAACGCCCATCCGGGCTGAACAGCATGCTTGGCTCATACAAACGGAACAAGGCTGCAAGATCAAAGCAAGCTCTTTGCTGCCAGACTCCTGTTTTTTCCTTCTCCCAGAACAGCACCCTGTTGTTGGTTTTTTTTTCCTTTTCTCCTTCTGTTACCTCTTCCATGACAGCAACTCGCCGTCCATCAGCGGAAAAACAGAGGCAGGAAACAACAGGCGTTTGAGTGAAAGGACTCCCTTCGTACCAGCCTGCTGCGTTCTGGCTGAAAACAGTACAGCTCGTTGAACAAATGCATGAGCCATATCTGCCTGGGACCTCGAACTTTGAAGAAACCATCAAATGCAGACCGTCGGGGCTGAAAGAAGGGGCTCCCTCAGTGTCAGGTTCAGACAGCTGGAAAGAGGCTTTTTCTACCAGAAAGAGCCGCGGGCTGGCTTGCAAGGTCCTGCTGATGGCACAGAACAGCACACTGGGCTCGAATGCGGTGCCAGGCCATTCCTTCTTCAGTGGATTGGTAGCGAAACTTTCCAGCCAGGGGCGCAGCAGACGGTCGTAGTTGTCCCGGGAAAGGGCCGCGCACAGCCGGGCACTGCCAAGAGAGCGCCAGGCCGCCAGATCCTGCATAAGAACCTTGTGACTCGCATCAGGAAAAGCACTGGCAAGAACCCGGAACAACGCCTGCTCACGCATGCCGGTCACCCGGATGCGATGAGCAAACTGCTTGTTGACTCGCTGCCAGGCGGCAATATCGGCCAGGGGCAAATGACGAATCACAGCTTCCTGCACTTCGAGCGGCAGCCGGGACAGCCGCCAGAGTGCTTCTTCACCATCATCACCCTCCCTGGATGCGCGCCCGGCAGCAGGGACAAGTGCTGCTGTTTCCTGCGAGCAAGCCATTCGGGGCACATTGCGTGCCAAATGGGCAGATTGCATTGATCTCTCCGTGTGTCAGTCGGTGGCAAGAACACCCGTTGGACAGACACAGCAGGTCAACAGTTCCTGCGGGATACGGTCATTCCTGAGCAGCCTCCTCGTCCGGCCTGCCGGGAAGTGCCAGTGGTGAAGCCTGCTGCACGCGCAGCAGCTCGACTACAGGCGCTCTGCTACAGATGACGGCCAGATGGCAGCAGAAGGGATCCATTGCGATCTGGTGGGGACGAACAGAAAGAAGCGGGTACTGAGCTTTTGTCATCAAGGCTCCTTTTTTCCACTCCAGCAGTCGCAGCCTGTCATGCACCCGGGCGTCCGCCGGCGGCCGTCGCAGGTCCAGCCAGGCCAGGTGCTGGCCAGTGCTGGCGACCACCAGACCATGAGCTGCCACCAGAGGGCTGCCAGGACAAGCCTTCCATTGCCCACTGCCATCCCTGGCCCACAGCTCCCCGGTGCTGCTGCCCTGATTATCCGGATCAAATTGATCAGCCGCTATCAACCAGCCAGAGGCGGGATCAAAGTGCACCTCTGTGACGTTTGAGAGACCCGCAGCGGCCCTGTTGAGTGTCTGTACCGGCCGCCAGACCCCGCCAGCGTCCTGTGCCCAGAGCAGGGCTCCTGACCGGGAGCACCGGGTCACAATGTTCTGGCCATCAGGGCTGAACCAGGCGTGTGCCATGCCGTAGGGATGCCGCAGGACAACCCGCTCTGACCAATGTCCCTCCTGCAATTGCCACAGCGACAGGAAGCTGTCAGGTACCAGCAGGGCCAGGCACTGACTGTCTGACCGGAAAAAAGCACGCGCCGGATTTGCTTGCTCCCGGAACGCCAGCGATGTGTATGGCAGCCAGTCGCCCTCCCTGTTCAGAGTGAAAAGGGTGAACTGCTCGAAACGGCTGTACACCAACAACCAGCGCCCATCCGGACTGAAAACAGGTCCTCGGATCGGGCACAGAAACCCGCTGGCAAATTGACCAGGGTCTGGCCATTGTTGTTGGTCGTCCTCACGCCAGATGTGCAACCAGCCGTGTGAGCCCTGCATAACGAGGGATCGGCCATCCGGACTGAACAGCAAGTCCATCCTGGCACAATGAGTCTGGCAATAAAAAGTAAGGCGCACTGTTCTTTGCCAATGGGCGGTGTCCAGCCTTTCCCACAGATGTATCTGTGTTTTTTCATCAGCGACAGCGAGCCGCTTTTCATTGACCGTAAAGCAAATGGAAAGCACGCCTCGCGCTCCAGCAAAAGATGTTCCCTGACCCCAACGGCTGCCATCCCAGGCAAAGACGTGCACGGGTAATCTTCCGAGGTCCCAGGCGGGTGGTACCTTGATAATCAGGAATTTTCCGGAAGGGCTGAAGCGAGCACTGTTGACACGCACTCCCGGCAGTTGAAAACGGGCCTGTTTGACCAGAGTCAGTTGCTGGGTATTACACAGGGTACGGGTGACAGCAGCCCAAAGGACATGGGGTCGAAACACCGCACCGGGCCAGTCTTCCCCCAAAGGGTTGGCAGAAAACCCAGCAAGCCAGGGCTGCAACAGATGGCTGTAATTGTCCCGGGTCAACACTTCCCGGGGGAAGGCATTGCCAAGAGAGCGGCACAGCGCCCTCTCCCGCAGGGCTGCAGCTTCGATTCTGTGGCGGAAGTTCTTGCTGACGCGCTGCCAGACAAGAATATCGGCCAGTGGCAAGTGCCGGATCACAGCATCCTGTAGCTCAGGCGGCAGCAAGGCCAGCTGCCGCAAGGCCTGCGTGCTGAACGCCTCCTCATCCTGATCGACTCTGGTACGCTTGGGAAGCGAATCCTGCGCTGTGTTTCCCGCTACTGCGACGCCTCTTTTCAAGGATCCGCCGACCTCGTGCATAGCAACTCTCTCATCAAGAAGTTCCGCCACAGTCATAGAGCAGGGGAGACAACAGAGAATTCCGCTGTCAGCTCCGAAGGTTTTCTCTACTGACCAACCTGTCAGGCGGGAGATCCGCCAGCTGCGACCGGGCCGGTGCTGGCAAGGGCGGCGGGTGGCTTTGCTTCTCTGAGACACAGAAATTCGACCACAGGTTCGCTCCTGCAGACAGCTGCCAGATGGCAGCAGAAGGGATCCATGGCAATCAACCCGTAATGGAAAGGTGGTGTAATCTGGCTGGCTCTGACAACCCAGACGCCCTTGTGGAATGCCAACAGATTGAGGGCATGGCGGTCCTGAAGTATCGGGCAGCTGAGCACTGCCATGTGCCGACCGTCAGTGCCCGGTGTCGGCCTGTAGGCAGCGATCAACTGAGCGGCGCCACCCGGGTGCTGCTGGTGGTAGCACCCGTCACTGCGTTTGAACCACATCTGAGGCTCCTCCAGCCCCGCGAGATCCTGGAGGCAATCACTGACCATCATCCAGCGCCCAGTGGGATCAAAGCATACCGACGTTGGGTTGGGGGCACAGGTTGGCATTCGCCTGTAATACTCTCTCTGACCACCGAGCAACAACTTCTGCATCCACTGCCCCGGACTGCCCTGTTCCCACAGCACGGCCCCCCAGTTCTGTAATCGGGTGACCAGATGCTGACCGTCAGGGCTGAAAACAAAATCGCAGATACCGTCTTGATGTTGAACGACTCCCGCTTCGTACCACTGATCGTCCTGGCGTTGCCAGACGGACAGGGTTTTGTTTTGCATTTGCAGGATCAGCTGTTCGCTGACTGGATTGAAAGTCGCGCTCGCCGCTTTGCGGTGCGCACCAGTCTCGAGAGCACAGTGCTGCTGCCAGGCACCTGCCTGATTGCGACTGCACAACAGGAACTTGCCATTGTCGCGCGGCATCAACAGCCAGCATCCATTCGCACTGAAAGCCGTTGCAGGTTGCATGTGAACAAGGGTTGAGCTGATGAAGGGACCACTGCTGGACCATTGCTGTTGATCGTCCAGACTCCAGATATACAGGAGACCATAAAGACTTTGCACCGCCAGGGAGCGGCCATAGGGACAGAACACCAGATTCAGCCCGCAGAACACTATCGGCTGCCCGTCCGCCATCAAGTCTGCTGTTTGCTGCCAGGTTGCCGTTTTGTTTTTTTCCCAGATCTGTATCTCGCTCAGCCCCCGCACAAGAGCCACGCGACGCCCGTCAGGAGCAAAACAGGTGGAGCGGGCCATGGGCGCACGGCTCAGGGGACACTCATCAACGAAAGGGCTACCCCGGTACCAGCCGACAGTTTCGTCCCAGGTAAATATATAATCGCTCGCACCGCCCGGATTGAGACACCTGTGCCGGGGCTCCATCCTGACAACCAGGTGACGTCCATCGGGACTGAAGAAAGTTGTTACTGCGTGGTCATGGAAGCCTTCCAGATGGAAACTGGCCTGTTTTTCAAAAGCCAGACGTCTGGCGCTGTGCAGGGTACGAATGATGCCGGAGAAGACAAGATCCGGCCGCAACCGCGTGCCGACATGCCCCACTGATGACGGCCGGGTCGAGAACCCCGCCAACCAGGGATCCAGCAGGCTGTCATAGTTGTCTCTTGTCAAGGCGGCCACGGGAAAAGCGGCACCAAGTCCCCGGCACAGAGCTCTCTCGCGCAGACCGGCCGTTTGTA
Source organism: Kistimonas sp. bin40 (assembly GCA_002238585.1). Lineage (GTDB taxonomy): Bacteria > Pseudomonadota > Gammaproteobacteria > Pseudomonadales > Endozoicomonadaceae > Sansalvadorimonas. The sequence goes on from MPMQ01000013.1 coordinate 38,183, forward strand.
TACCGCGATGAAAAGCGCGGCTGACACGCTGCCACACCAGAACATCTGCCAGCGGCAAATAACCGATCACTTTTTCCTGTAGCTCGGGCGGCAACCAGGACAGCCGCCGCAAGGCCTGGCAACCGGCCTCTTCCGGCATGTCCCGGGCTGGTGGCAGCCTGTGCTCCGGAACACCTGGCAGTGTCTGGTGGCCATGGCCAGTTACTCGAACGTGCATATGCTGTTATTCCTCATTGGCAGACCCTGCAGGTGGCGCCTCCTGCACAGACAGAATATCCACACTCTCCCCAGTCCTTGAGCAAGAAATAACGGCCAGACAGCAACAGAAAGGATCCATTATGACTGTCTTGTAGAAAAGCCGGGGCAAGCGTATCTCCGCTCTTTTGACCCATGTGCCCCGGTTGAGTTCCAGAAGACTCAACAAATAGCAGCCGGTCTGGGTGTGCGACAATGCGGCCAGGTGCCGACCATCGTTTCCTGCTGCCAGACCTGTGCAGGCGAACGGCAGCTCTTGTATTGCACCTGAGCAATGTCGCCATTGTTCCGTGCTGTCCTTTTCCCAGACATCCAGCCTGCTTGCGCGAAAGCTGACAGGCAGGAAACTGTTGAGAGAGTCCGCTACCATCAGCCAACGACTGCCCGGATCAAAGCAGATCGAAAGCGGCAGCCACTGCATATCCGAATCAGCTTGATTCAGGCAGTGTTGCAGCCGCCACTGCTTCCCGGCGTCCAGCTCCCAGAGCTGCGTTGCCGCTGACAGACTCCGGATGACAAGGCTCTGACCATCAGGGCTGAAGCGGGCATCGGTGATGCGGTCTGGATGTTGAACAATGGCCTGCTCAACCCACTGCCCCCGCTCCAGTTCCCACACCGACAGGACGCCATCCGCCAAAAGCACCAACAGCCGGAGCCGCTCGCCATCATGGTGGAACAGGGCTTTCTGGGGCGTGCTTTCTGGCGGTGTGAGAGCCAACACCGGCAGCGTCCAGTCCCCCTGTTCATCCTGGCTGTAGACTGTGAGTTGGCCGGAGACAGGGCAAGGCAGCAGCAACCAGTTTTCATCCGGGCTGAACACAGCCTGCTCCTCCGGGCAAAAAGCACTTCGCATCATGTTCTGACAGACGGGGAAAAAAGCACGAATCTGCCAGCCCAGCTCTGGCGTCTGACGCCAGATGCGCAAACTACGATCTTCGTTCCACACAGCCACTACACGACCGAGGGAACTGATACTGATGGCATTTAGCTTGCCGCAGCTCTCCTGGCGACGAACCAGGCATGCCTGCTGTCGCCAGTCGCCGCAGCCTGGCTTGTCCCAGATGCAGACCTCGCCGCTCCGGTGGGCGACGGCCACCCGGCGAGCATCAGCAGTAAAGAGGATGTGATCAGCACCCCGGCTGTCGGCAAAAGGGCTGCCTTTGTGCCAGCCTTGCCCGTCTCTCTCCAGGATATGGTCCCGCAGGATGGGCCTGTCCATTGTGTTGAGTGTCTGGACAGTGATGTAGTGCCCATCAGCACTGAACCTGATTCGCATGACAAGCGCACCCTCAAAGAGGAAGTTGTGGTTCTGGTTCAGAACGAGCTGCCGGGTCTGCTGCAGGGTTCGGGTAACAGCAGCAAACACAAAAGCGGGGGAAAACCTGACACCCGGCCGGGGTGGCTGGAAGGCTGCAAAGCCGGCCAGCCAGGGTTGCAACAGATGGTCATAGCTTTCCTGCGTGAAGGCCGCTCGCGCAAAAGCACGACCTCGTGACCGGCACAGAGCCCGCTCTTGCAGCCCCATGTTTTGTATCCAGTCATGAAAATACCGATTGACGCGTTTCCAGACAGTAATGTCGGTCACAGGCAAATGACGAAGCACCACAGCCTGCAGTTCAGGCGGCAGGCGAGACAGGCGGCGCAGAACCTGGCAGCCCTGATCTTCCACCAGAACGGCCTGGAGGCCGGCGTCGCCAGCCAGGCTCGGCACCCCTTCCGTTTCGATGGGGACCGGCAAGTCGCCGGGAGAACAGGAAGAAGGAATCACGGACTCGCCCCCGGGACAGTTTTGTGACACTGTGTCGAAGGTGCTTCCTGTACCCGAAACATGTCCACCCCTACTCCATAGGCGCTGGAGATCAGGGCAGGGATATAGCAACAAAAAGGGTCCATCACTATCCCCTTGTACAGACTGCGTGACGACAGGATCTGCTCCGCTTTCGTCAGCCATTTGCCTTTGCGCAATTCCAGCAGTCTCAGCACTTCCCGCGACGTCTTCTTGCAGATTCCGAGGCTTGCCAGGTGGCTGCCATCGGTCTCGTGCGTCAGATATCTGCAGGGAATCTGCGTGTCGTCCACGCCATCAGGGCGGCACTTCCACTGACTGGTGTGATCTTTTACCCAGAGAACAGGGGCCTCGTTTCTGTACCAGGAAGCGCACCAGGGATCAGAACTGAAAGAGTCACCAGCCAGCAGCCACCGGCTGGCAAGATCATGGCGGACGGAGATTTCGCACAGATTCGGCGCGCCGCGATACAGGATGTGCTGCTGTGTCCATTCGCCCCGGGCGTCTTTCCTCCACAGAAAAGTCCCCGCCGGTGGACACTGGGTGATCAGGTCCTGGCGGTCAGGGCTGAACCGGGCGTCAACAATGGCGTTCGTATGTCTGATGACGGCCTGCTCAAACCAGCGTCCTTCCTTGAACCCGAATTGAGACAAGCTGCCATCTGACACCAGCAAGAACGGTTGCAGTTGCTGGCCTTCATAGCGAAACAAGGCGTGTTTTGCTGTGCGTCCCGGACCCGTTTCCAGTGGGGAGGGCAGTGTCCAGTGGCCGGTTGAATCCTTGCTGTAGAGCACGAACTGGTCGCGCTTGACCGCATGCAGCAGCAGCCAGTGCTCATCGGCACTGAACACAAGCCTGTCACGCTTCCTGCTGCTTTGAATGCTGTACTCTGCGACGGGAAAGAAACCACACAGCAGCCAGCCGCGTTGAGGATCCTCACACCAGACATCCAGGCCCTTGTCGCTGTCCTCGATGATCAGGGAGCTGCCAGACGGGCTGAAATCCATTGCCAGCACAGAGCCCACATCCTTCTGGTGCCCCAGACAGGCCTGCCGCACCCAGTGGCTGTTGTGCTTGTCCCAGACAGAAACTGCAGTAGTGCTGTCTGCAACAGCCACCCGGCGTGCATCAGCAGTGAAGCGGACATGATCAGCTCCCGCCGCACTCACAAAGGGACTCCCTTCATGCCATCCATCCCTGTCCTGCTCAAGGATGTACGTACGCAGGAAAAGACGGTGCAGCGACCCCAGCACCTCGACAGCAAAGTAGCGTCCGTCCGGACTGAAACTGCCACGCAGCACCATGGCTCCTGGAAAGCGGAAACTGTTGCGTTTCTCCAGGACCATGTGGCGGGTATTTTGCAGGGTTCGGTTGAGAGTCCAGAACAGAACCTCGGCGCGGAACGGGACACCGGTCTGGCTCTGTTGCGAAACATGTGTCGAAAACGCAGCCAGCCAGGGCTGCAACAGCTCGTCATGGTTCTGCTGGGTAAAGGCTGCCTGCGCAAACGCATGACCAAAAGACAGGCGTAACGCCCGCTCCCGCAGGCATGCCTTTCTTATCCAGTCGCAAAAATGCCGGCTGACTCTTTGCCAGACCAGGATGTCATCCAGGGGAAGATGTCGGAAAACAGCATGCTGCAGCTCAAGCGGCAGCCGGGACAAGCACCGCAGAGCTTCATTGCCTGATAAGGGCCCCGGTCGCGGGTGGCCCGGACCACACACCAACACGCGTTGCTTGTGATCCGGATTCTTTTGTGCTGCCAAGGAATGGGGCGTTCTGGTGCTGCCTGAAGTGTCTGAGGGGATCATTTCCGCTGTCTCCTTGAGCCTGCCCCCTCGGACAGAGGGAAACTCTCCCGAGTTTTTCCCATAAAACAGCAGTGTCAGTGCTGCCGTTGTTTTCCAGTCGGCCCAGGCAGAGCTTCTCTGACTTGCAGGATATCCAGCGCTCGTTACAAACGGGCCTGGAGCTGCACCTCTTCCAGGCGCAGGATCTCCAGCTTTTCCCCGAAGAAATCTGCGGCTACCAGAAAGCTTCCAGAAGGGTTCATGCTCAGGCTCAAGTTCTGAAAATCCGGCCTGTGGATCCGGGTTTTCTCTGTCCATACTGCCTGGTTTCTCTCCTTGAAAATCACATCATTGCCTGCCACTGCAGCCAGGTGCTCACCATCGCGCGTTACAGCCAGTAATCTGCTGGCAGCCCAGGTGGTGAATGGCTCACGATGACAGACCCAGGTTTCACCTCTTCTTACCCACATTTCCACGGCTCCATCAGCACTCGGATCAAAGCCAGTGCCGGCCATGATCCACCGGCCATCGGGGCAAAAGCGTACGAACGTCTCATTGCGGTTGCTGTACGGCTCTCTTCCCAGAGTCGCTGTGCGGCCCAGCATATGCACGGGAATCAACTCCCCCCGAGGCGTCTCCTCCCACAGGACGACTCCCGGTGAAGTCTGGCACCAGGTCAGCATTTGCTTGCCGCCACGAATGAACGCGACACTGCCGATGCCGCATGGGTGATACAGAGAATCGCGCACCTGCCAAACGCTGCCCCTGGGCTCCACCATCACCATAGAGCGGTCTTCCAGTACCACAAACAACGACGTCCGGAAGGCGCAAGGATGAAACACCGCTTGTCGTTCAATGCGCCCAGCCCCGAGCTCAACAGGTGCCGAGCCTGCCAAACCATTTTCATTGTTCCGGCTGAACAGGGCCAGCTTGTTGTCGGCAGCGGAAAAAAGCAGCAGCCAAGTTCCATCCGGGCTGCACCAATCACTGTTCGGCCCCACCACGAACTCATCGCAACAAAAGGTGGCACACTGCTGCCAGTCGTCCGTGTCCCAAATGCGCAAGCTTCCATCGCTGGTGTGAACGGTCAACCAGGAAGGGTCAACGCGCAACCTTCCATCGCTGTAAACGGTGGAAGATTCAGGAAGGAAACGCATCCTGGACACCTGGCTTCCATTGGCGTTTTCATACGCCAGTCGCTGCGTGTTCTTCCAGGCCCAGGTCTCAGCCCAGCAGTCTGGCATCTGGCGACTCCAGATCAGAATATCCGCAGAGTCCTTCGCAGTAACAGCCAGGCTCGTGGCGTCAGCTGAAAAGCAGGTGCAATCGGCACCTTGCTCGTCTATAAAGACACAGTCCTGGCGCCACTCTTGTCCATCCCTTTCGAAGATGAGATGACGCTTGAAATCTCTCTGCGAGCCTTGCGGCACCATGACGACAGTAATGTAGTGGCCATCGCTACTGAAGCCGAACTCCGTGATCATCCAGCCAGGCCAGGAAAATCTGTGAATCGGATTAAAGACCAGCTGCTCACTGTCTTTCTCTTCCTGAGAAGCCCCCCAGAACCGAATACCGGGGTGAAAACCGGTTTCCGGGCGGCGGTATACCTGCTTGTCCCAGGAAAAACCATACGGCCTGTTGCTGCGCGGTTGCAGCCTACGCCGCCTGGGTAGCAGCAGTTGGTCGTCATTTCCCTCCCTCAAGGCAGCGCGGGGCACAAGGGGTCCAGGAGATCGACACAGGGCCATTTCCCGCAGATCCGCAAGGCCAGCCAGGTGATGGAAGCGGTTGTTGCGTTGCTGCCAAATCAGAATATCCTCCACTGGCAGCTGGTTGACCACCTTGTCCTGAAGCTCGGGTAGCAGCAGGGCCAGTCGCCGCAATGCCGTTTGTTTGTCCTCACCGGCTCTGGCTATTGGCCTGATGTTTGTCCCCCCGGGCTCAGTCAGCGCATTTTCCCGCCGCGCGGTCATCTGTTGTGGGGATCCACTACGGATACCAGCACAGCTCGACGCTATATTTTTCATTGCTTGAGACCTCTTCTGTGATGTTTTTTAACAAGCATCAGGGGGCTTGCCCCCCCAACTTGCGCAGCTTGGACATGCCAACAGCCTTGAAGTTCCCCGTCCAAAGCCAGAGGCCCCTCGCTGGCAAGACACTCTGCTCTCAGCGGTCACTTTTCCTTCGCCTGGCTGCTGCTTGATCCTTGCCTTGTTGTCAGATCCGGGGCTGATACTTTCACCGGGAGGGCTTTCACCGGGGGGTCTTTCACAGGGGAGTCTTTCACAGGGGGTCTTTCACAGGGGGGCTTTCACAGGGGGGGCGTGCCTGACTATTGTGTCAATTCTTTCGATCCGGGAGTGTGCACAATCATGCACCAGCAGACTGGGTTCCCCAGAAGTGCCCTGTACTTTTGTTATGGGAGTAGTCGCCCCGATGCCAAACGGATGCCCGGCGAGAATCGTTACGGCTGCCAGCGCAGGTCCTGCCTCGGGGCTGAGACCGACTCAAGGTGTATTCCCGGTTACAGGGCTGTCAGGCAAGCGGCGGGCTTCGGATGGCAGCGCGGGGCAGAGCTGTGCAACCTTCTTGTTACACGTCCAGTATGTCCAGCTGGCTTGCCCCTTCAGGGACTGCTCCGCAGATCTGCCTCTTCTACGCGCAGGATGTCCAGCTTTTCTCCGTAGAAATCTGCAGCTGCCAGAAAGCAACCAAAAGGGTCCATGCTCAGGATCAGGTTCCAGGAGTTCGGCCTGTAGATCCGGACCTTCTCTATCAATGTTGCCCCGGTTCTCTCCATGAAACTCAGACCATTGTCACCTTTCGCTACAGCCAGATGCTGACCATCAGCCGCTACAGCCAATAGCCTGCTGGCAGCCCAGGTGGTGAACGGCTCACGATGGCAGGTCCAGATGTCGTCACTGTCTTTTAACCAGATTTCTACGGCTCCATCATCACGCGGATGAAAGCCAGTGCCTGCCATGATCCACTGGCCACAGGGGTCCCAGCGTACGAACGTCTGATTGCTTTCGCGATACAGCACTTCTCCCAGAAACGCTGTGCGACCCAGGATATGCAAGGGGGTCCACTGCTGGCGCGTCTCTCTCCACAGGACGAATCCCGATGAGGCGCAGCAGCAGGTCACCATGTGTTTGCAGTCAGGGCTGAACGAGACATTGCCGATGCCGCATGGGTGGCGCAGACAATCGCGCACTCGCCACACGCCTTCTCTGGGCTCCACCAGCACCATAGAGTGATCCCCCAGTACCAGGAACAACTCAAGCCGTTCGGCAGAGGGGTGAAAAACCGCTTGGCTTACAATGTGCCCGGCCCCGAGCTCAACAGGTGCAGGGCCTGTCAAGCGGTTTTCATTGTTCCGGTTGAACAGGGCCAGCTTGCTGCCACCACCGGAGAAAAACAGCAGCCATTTTTCATCAGGACTGCAAAAATCACTGTTCGATCTCACCATGGAATCACGGCCGTAAAAGGTGCCACACAGCTGCCAGTCGTCTGTGTGCCAAACGCACAACCTTCTGTCCCTGTTTGTTACTATCAACCAGCAAGCCTCAGGACTAAAGCGCATGGACACGCAGCTGTGATGGGCGTTTTCATACTCCAGTCTCTGCCTGTTCTCCCAAACCGCACCAGCTTGCGGCTGGCGATTCCATATCAGAATATCCGCAGAGCCCGTCTCGGCAACAGCCACGCAAGAGGCGTCAGCTGTAAAGCACGTGCAAGCGGCACCTTGCTCGCCGACAAAAGCACTGCCCTGGCGCCACTCTTGTCCATGCCTTTCAAGGATGAGATGACGCGTGGATTCCTCCTGCGATGCTCGCGGCATCATGACGACAGTAATGTAGCGGCCATCACCACTGAAACGAAACTCCGTGACCACCCAGCCAGGCCAGGCAAATCTGTCAGTCGTCCTCAAGGTCAGGTGCTGACTGTTTCTCAGTGTCCGGGAGATCGCACAGAATAGAAAAGCAGAGTCAAAACCGGCGGATCGGCGGCTGACCACCCGTTGTTTTCCAGAAAAGCCATTCAGCCAGGATTGCAGAAGTTCGTCGTAGTTTTCTTTTGTGAAGGCGGTCCAGGGGACAGCAGAACCAAGAGACCGACACAGGGCCCGTTCTCGCAGAGCCGCAATACCAATCCGGTGATGGAAGTCTTTGTTGAGCTGCTGCCAAACCAGAACATCCGCCACTGGCAGATGACCGATCACCTGGTCCTGCAGCTCGGGTGGAAGCTGGGCCAGTCGCCACAGTGGTGTTTGTTTGTCATCATCAGCCGCCATTGGGCTGGTGTCTGGCCGCTCAGGCTCAGCCAGCGTATCTCCCTCCTGCTGCGCATCCCTCTGGCACAAGGCTCCACTGCGGATGCCTGAATGGCTCGGTGCTATGTTTTCCATGGGTTGAGACCTCCTCTCTGCTGTTTTCCCAACGGGAATCAGGAAACTTTCCTCCAATCTGCCCTGCTGAACGTTGGACTGAACGTTGGACTGAACGTTGGACTGAACGTTGGACTGAACGTTGGACAGAACGTTGGACAGATTGGACAGATTGGACAGATTGGACAGGTGGACAGGTGGACAGGGCCAGGTCCCTGAAGTTCCTCGCCCAGGTCCGGTGGCCTCCCTCGTTGGAGAACTGTCAGGCAGACGCTCAGTTCCGGATGCTGCGCGGGTCAACAGTGCAATCGTCTTGTTGCACGCGCAGGATTTCCAGTCGCTCATTCCCGCCGTCTTTTCTCGTGGAGGACACCGCCGCCAGATAGCAACAGAACGGATCCGTGGCTACCTGGGTGTAGGTCACTCCGGGTGATTGGGAAGCCGCTTTCGGGATCCAGTCTCCCCCGGTAATTTCCATCAGATACAGGGCACTCTTGTTCACTGTGACCAGATGCTGACCATCGGCTGCTACAGCCAGTGCCTGACTCTCCGCCGCATCAGGAGAGCCCACCTCCGTAGAACGCGATTGCCAGGCTCCCGCACTGTCTTGTACCCACAGATTCATCGTCTTGCGACAAAAAGGAGCACTCGCTTCCCCCGCCATGATCCAGCGACCAAAAGAATCAAAGTGGAAGGTCATCCGGTTGACCATACCCTCGGCCAGCCTGTTCATGGTCAGCTGCGGCTGCCACTCCCCTTGTCCGTTTTGCGACCACAGGATGGCGCCCGATGCGCTGCAATGGGTCACGAGATGAACCCCGTCAGGGCCAAACACCATGTCTTCAATGCCATAGGGATGTTGCAAAGTCTCCCGCCTGTACCAGCTCCCCTCATTGCCACTGAACTGCAACACCAGCAAGGCGCCCCTCGCCAGCAGAACAAAAAGCTGAAGCTGATTGCCCTCCCCGCGAAACAGGGCGGTGACAGCCTTCTCTTCAGGACCGGCATCAATCAGCGTGTGTTTCTCCCAGATGCCCTCATGATTGCGACTGAAAAGAACAAATTCCTTCGAAAGAACAGATACCAACAACAGCCAGCGCTCATCCGGGCTGAAAACGGCTTTGTCAGCCTGAATCAGGTACATCAGGGGAGGAAAACTGCCACATAACCGCCAGGGTTGCGCGTGCCAGATACGCAGACTGTCATCTTTGCCCTGGACCAACAGCTGGCTGCCGCCAGGGCTGAACACCAGAGTCTTCACCCAGACAGTAACGCGCAGGTGGTGACGCAGCCGGGCTTGTTGTTTCCAGAGACCTCGCTCTTGAGGACACCTGTCCCAGATCACCACCTCCCCCGTAGGCTCGGCAACGGCCACACGCCTGCTGTCGGCGGTAAAACAGATGCGATCGGCGCCTTGCTCGCCGACAAAGGCCGAGCCCGGATGCCAGCCTCGCAGGTCACGCTCAAAGATATATTCACAATCTACCGTCTCCATGCGCCCCAGAAACGGCTGGACAGTGCAGGTGATGTAGCGACCATCGGAGCTGAAAGCGGCCTTCATGACTTGCGAGCGGCTCTGCGGCTGCCATACAGAAAATCTGCGCTCTTGCTTCAGAACAAGGTTGTGGCTGTTTCTCAGGCTGCGACTTACCGCACAGAAGAACACATCAGGGGATAAAGCAGCGCACGGCCTGGTGAGATCGAATGGTTTGGCAGCCAAACCCTTCAGCCAGGGGAGCAGCAGCTCGTCGCAGTTCTCCCGCGTGAAGGCCTCCCAGGCAAACCTGTGCCCCAAAGAGCGGCACAAGGCGCGCTCGCGCATGCCTGCCATCGCGATCCTGTGATAGAAGTTCCGTCCCACCCGCTGCCAGACCAGAATATCAGCCAGCGGCAAGTAGCTGATCACCTTGTCCTGTAGCGCGGGCGGGATCTGGCACAGGCGCTGCAAGGCTTCTGATCCCGCAGCCAAGTCGGCGCAGGCTTGTGCCGCCCGGCCACGCGAACACCGCGTTTCCCACTCCATGCTACTGGGTTCGTCCCAGTCCATGCTGCTCGAATCCTCCCACTCCATGGCGCTTGAGCCAGTGGGGCTGTGACAGGATGCCGAGGAGCCTGAGGGTGTCATTATTTCTGTCCTGTACAGGGGAACCAGCCGAAACCGCTGCCATCCGGCTTCACCGCCTCTTGGACAGGCCTGTCGACGAATGGTTCCCCGGCCGTGACACACCTGCCAGAGCCTGCTGACGGCCATGTGCGAGCAGCCCTGTTGCACCTGCTGTCAAGCGGGCAATCCTTCAGTAAGGGTATGCGGTTCCACCGCGCCTTCCTGCACACTCAGGATTTCAACGCTGTGGTGTCCCGACTGTGCAAGACAGATCACGGCCAGACTGTGACAGAAGGGATCTACCGCAATATTCTGGCCGCAGACGAATGGAACAGATGCCTGTGCTCTTGTCACCCAGGTGTCCCCCCTGAGCTCCAGCAGACTGAAGACATTCTGATCAGCAGGCGTGCTTGCGTTCAGTGCCATCAGATGCTGGCCGTTACGTCCGGCAGCCAGGCCCCAGCAAGTTGCAAGAGGACCTTCCTCGCCTGCCGGACTGTGCTGCCAGCGTCCAGCGCTATCTTTTATCCACATCTCCCGTGTATCCCCGTAGTAAAGGGAATAGCTGTTCCTGGCGATCAGCCACCGGCTGCCCGGATCAAAGCAGAGCGATTGCAGACTGTGCGTGCGCGGCAGTGCCTGATTCAGCACTTGCAGCGGCACCCACAGGTGGGACGGGTTCTGCTCCCAGAGTACGGCATTGGAACGCGCGCACTGGGTTACCAGGTGCTGGCCATCCGGGCTGAAGCAAATGTCGGTGATGGTCTCAGAATGTTGAAGATGTCCTTGTGCAAACCAGTGGCCGTCTTTAAGTTCAAAAGGGACAAGCAGACCATTTTTCAGCAACACGAACAGCTCAAGCTGGTTTCTGTACTGACGAAACAGTGCAAGCTCCGGCCGCGCGCTTGCCTGTATGTCAACAGACACAGGCAGCGACCAGCCGCCTTCCTCATTACGGCCGTACAAACTGAACTGGTGCAGGTTGCAGGAAACCAGAAGAAGCCAACGTTCATCCGGACTGAAAGCAGTCCGGTTGCCTTGAATACTGGCGGTGGTAGTACAGAAAGCATCGGCACAGCGCCACCCCCTGGCGGCATGCCTGTGCCAGACCCAGAGTTCTCCATTGGCGTATTGGACAGCCAAGGCAGCACCCCAGGCACTGAGCACCAGCTTGGTGATACGGCCTGCAGGCCTTTCGCTCCCCAGGCTGGCCAGCTGCTGCCAGCCGGAAGGATCCTGCGTCGCCTTTTCCCAGAGCAGAACATCAGCTTTTTCCTTGAAGCAGATGGCCACTCGATTCGAATCAGCAGCAAAGTCAATGAAGTACGCACCCTGCTCATCAACGAGGGGACTTTGCCTCCAGCCCAGCCCTTTTCGTTCCAGCAGGCGGTAATGGCGTGAGGTCAGGCCTCCACCTTCGGCATGGAAGAACCCTTTGACAACCAGATAACGCCCATCGGGGCTGAACCGGGTTTCTTCAGGAAGCAAACCCGGAAAGGAGAAATTGCCGTTCCCCTTCAGAACAAGACACTGACTGTTTCTCAGCGTGCGCGTCACTGCACAGAAAAGAATGTCAGACCGAAACAGGGCACCCGGCCAATCATGACTCAGGGGGTTGCCAGTAAAGCCGGACAGCCAGGGGCGCAGTAGCTGGGTGTAGTTTTCCCGCGTAAAGGCCGCCCCGGGAAAGGCGCGACCAAGCGACCGGCGCACGCATTGCTCCCGCAGACCGGCGGCTGTTATGCGGTCATGGAAAAAACGACTGACCTTGTGCCAGACAAGAATATCTGCCAGTGGCAAATAACGAAGAACCAGACTCTGCAACTCGAACGGCAATAATGACAGCCTCTGCAAGGCTTCATGGCCCCTTCGCACAGCCAGATGATTGTCCCATGAAATCACGTGCGCAGATGTTTCCTCTCTGTCTTGTGCAGCAGGAATCCAGCCGGGCTGCTCTGCCTCCGGGCAGGCTGTCGCGCCGGCGCCAACCAACGGCTGCCGCACCGAGGCTGTTTCCTGCTCCGGTACAACAGGGCTGGAGTGTCCGGGGCTCGAAGGAATCATCGTCGCCTCCTCTTTGAATGTCTCTTCCAACATGGCTTACAGGGAGGTAGCACTGGCGGGCAGACCCACTTCTGCGCAAGCCATCTGCTCTCTTCCCCTGTTGGATGGACAACTGGACAACGCCTCCAGCCAAAGGTTCTTTCATGAAATTCATGCCCTCAACAGACTGGTGAGCGCCGGTTTCTCAGTGGCTCCGAGCGCGCACTATATCCAGTGTCCTGGCAGGTCTTTGCCTGACGCATAACAACGAGACAGCCTCCAGCCCCCCCAGGCAGCAGAAAAGCGAATCTGCACAGACGGAGTGGATCTCTCTGAGTGAATCTCTCTGAGTGGATCTCGCTGAGCAAATAGTACACACAGGCTTTCGTGGCCCAGTTTTCCTTTTCACTGCCTCCCCCCTCGAAGAGAAGCGCAATCGAGATAACAACAGGGTCACAAAGACGGATAGATGGAGACAGACTGTGCATCCAAACGCCGACAACCTCCACCGGGTAACCCTATGCTGCGTACACCCACCATGTCCTCCTCAGCACCTGTAACAAGGCAGTCGCAGCAAGAAGGACACCACTCCAGCCGAAAAGCAGCTGCTGCGCGTATCTGCCCGTATATCAACCGCGGTACAGCGTCCAATCGGCCTGGCGACCTGCACAATCACCAGAGAATTCACACCGGAGAGCAGCCCTTTGTCTGTCCACGTGGAGGCTCCAGACGCGCATTCGCACAACAAGGCGACCAGAGAAAACACTGCCGCGTCCACTCGGGAGAAAAGCCCTTTGCCTGCCCCTATGACGGCTGTGAGTATTCGTCCACAAAATCAAAAAATGTGACAGGACATTTTCGCATCCACTCACAAGGAAAAAACTTTACCTGTCCACACGAAGGCTGTGCACGCTCGTTCTCAGGATCAGGCAATCTGGCACAACACTTGCGCATTCATTCCACAGAAAACCCCTTTACCTGTCCACACGAAGGCTGTGGACGCTCAGTTTCAGGATCCGGGAATCTGATACAACACTTGCGTGTTCACTCAAAAAGAAAACCCTTTGTGTGTCCTGTTGAAGACTGTAATTATTCGTCCGTCCGATCAGAACAACTGAAAACACATTTACGCATTCACTCTGGAGAAAAACCCTTTGTTTGCCAACATGAAGGCTGTAGACATGCGTCCACACAATCAGGGCACCTGAAAAAACATTTGCGCGTTCACTCTGGAGAAAAACCCTTTGTTTGCCAACATGAAGGCTGTAGACATTCGTTCGCACAACCAGGCGATCTGAGAAGACACGGGTACATCCACACCGGAGAAAAACCTTTTGTCTGTCCTTTTGAAGGCTGTGGACGTTCCTTCAGACAATCTGGCAACAGACGAGCCCACTTGCGTCTCCACTCTGGAGACAAACCTTTTACCTGTACTTTTGAAGGCTGTGGATATTCCTGTACGCGAGCAGGACAACTGACACGGCACTTGCGTTTCCACTCAGGAAACAAACCCTTTGTCTGCCACCATGAAGGCTGTAGACGTTCGTTCTCACAAGCAAGCGACCTGATAAGACACGGGGGCACCCACTCAGGAAAAAAGCCCTTTGTCTGTCAATATGAAAGCTGCAGATATTCGTTCGCACGACCAGACGGCCTGAGAAGACACTGGCGCGTCCACTCACGCGAAAAACCCTTTTTCTGTCCACATGAAGGCTGTGGACATGCATTCGCACAATCAGGCACCCTGAAAGCACATTTTCGTATCCACTCAGGAGAGAAGCATTTCCGCTGTTTGCATGAAGGCGGTGAAGATTCCTCCACACAATCAAGCGACCTGAAAAAACACCTGCGCACCCACGTCAGCGAGCGACCTTGCGTCTGTCCTTACGAAGGCCATGAAAAAAGGTTGACGCCAACACACTCACTTGCCTCCCATGTTCTGCCCCATGCCAACGACAGGCGCTATCGCTGTTCGCCAGCGACACACAAGCGGCGCTTTACGCCCATAACCACCCTGAATACACATCTGCGCCGACACGCCGGCAGGCGGCCTTGTCTTTATCCTGACGGAGACCATGGACAACAAATCACGGCGAACAAAAGACTCAACGCCCTGCCTCCCCTTCGCACCCCTGCCTCACAGGCCCTGCCTGCCCAACCCAGACGTACCCGCTCTGGTTCACACCGGCATCAGCCATGGCAAGCGCATCAGTTGAGCCAGGCTCGGAGCACAGCCTTGCCCACCTCCGCCAACGCCAGTCGTTCGTCCCTGAAAGGCCGGCTGCGGGACCTTCCCGTGGAAGAAAACAGCCGTCATGGAATCCTGGCTGTCCAAAAGATCACCAACGCAACCCGGGCAAGCCACTACTGCCCCGTTATCGCCTGGGTATCCGGTGGTGTTGTTCACCTGCCTCCCTCTCCGGGAAAACAAAACCCTGGCGGGCCAAACCTGTAGCCGCCCGTTGTCAGCCGCTCATCGCTCTGAAGGAAGGTGCCCGGGCCTCACCGGACCTCAAACTGATGAAGTGCAGGTGCCTCTCACTGTTGCCACAGAAGACAACTCGGTACCCGTCGGACCGCAGCGGCCACATCGCTTCTTCCCCGACAGACTGCAAGCAGGACCCGAGCGTCCTGCCGCCTGATGACTTCGACAGACAAGAGCGCAGTCGCTGATGCCATGGCCCGGAGCCGCTGCAGATATCAGGTCAAGCTCACCATGAAGCTGCCCCGGTTTTTGTTGTCCGACAACAGGCCGCACCCGCCGGAGCCCCCGCGAAGAGAAGCGCAATCACGATGACAAGACGGTCACGAGGATGGATAAATGAAAACGGGCTGTGCCTCCAAACGCCGACAACCCTCACCGGACAACCCTATGCTGCCCAGACTCACCATATCCTCTACCTCAGTGCCTGTAACAGGGCAGCCACAGCAAGAAGGAAGCCTTTCCTGCCGAAAAACAGCTGCTGCGCGTATTTTCCTGCATAACGACTGCGGCACAGCGTTCAATCGACCCGGCGACCGGCACAATCACCTGGGACGCCACACCGGAGAACGCCCCTTTGCCTCTCCACAGGAAGGCAGCAGACATTCGTTCGCACAACAAGGCGACCTGAGAAGACACGGGCGCGCCCATTCAGGAGAAAAACCCTCGGCCTGCCCCTATGACGGCTGTGGCCATGTGTCCGCAACACCCAGCAACCTGAAGGTACATGTTCGCGTCCACTCAGGAGAAAAGCCCTTTGTCTGTCCCTATGAAGGCTGTAGACAGGCGTTCGTACAGTCAAGCGATCTGAAAAGACACAGGCGCGCCCACTCAGGAGAAAAGCCCTTTGTCTGTCCCTATGAAGGCTGTAGACAGGCGTTCGTACAGCCAAGCGATCTGAAAATACACTGGCGCGTCCATTCAGGAGCAAAACCCTTTGTCTGCCCCTATGATCACTGTGGGTATTCGTCTGCAACATCAGGCAACCTGAAAACACATCTGCGCATCCACTCAGGAGAAAAAAGCTTTGTCTGTCCAAAGGGCTGCGGGCGTTCTTTCTCACGACCAAGCGGCCTGGCAGTGCACTTGCGTGTCCACAGCAGAGAAAAACCCTTTGTCTGTTCACACGAAGGTTGTGGACGCTCGTTTGCACAAAAAAGCGCTCTGAAAACACACCGGCGTCTCCACTCAGGAGAAAAACCCTTCGTCTGTCAACATCAAGACTGCGAACATGCGTTCGCACAATCCAGTGCCCTGAGATACCACTTGCGTATTGTTCACATCAAAGAAAAACCTTTTGTCTGTACTTTTGAAAGCTGTGGATATGCCGGCACACAAGCAGGGCATCTGGCGCGGCACTTGCGCGTCCACTCAGGAGAAAAACCCTTTGTCTGTACTTTTGAAAGCTGTGGATACGCCGGTACACAAGCAGGACATCTGACGCGGCACTTGCGCATCCATACCGAAAAACCCGAAAAAAGATCCTTTGTCTGTCGATATGAGGTCTGTGGACGTTCTTTCATACGAGCAGATCATCTGACGCGACACTTGCGCATCCACACCGGAAAAAAAACCTTTGTCTGTCGATATGAGGGCTGTGGACGCTCTTTCACACGAGCAGACAACTGGACAAATCACTTGCGCATCCACACGGGAGAAAAACCCTTTATCTGTCTACAGGAAGGCTGTGGATACTCCTCCAAAAAATCCAGAGACCTGCGAAGACACCTGCGCACCCACAGCCAGCTACCTTACGTCAGTCCTTGCGCCGGTCATGAGAAACGGGGGGCGCACAACAACTCAGGCCTTTCCCAGGTTCTGCTCCCTGGCAACGAAAGGCGCTATCGCTTTTGGTCAGCAACAGGTGAGAGCCTCCTCAGGCTACCATCGAGACTGAAGACACATTTGCACCGGCATACCGGGAAACGTCCTTCTTCCTGTCCTGACGGAAACCCTGGCCCAAAAATCACAGCAAACCAGATACTCAAACCCCTGGCTCTCATTCGCCCCCAAGCCTCAGAGGCCCTGCCTGGCCACCCCGGGCTCCCCCGCACTGATTCACACAGGCATCAGCAGGCATGGCCGGGCGCTTTGCACACTGCGGCACAAACCCATCATCTACGCATGGGAAGAGGCCTACAGGCTACTCAGACAAGAACACATGACAATCATAAGGCCGCACCCGCCCATGCGATCAGCGGCACAAACCCGGCAAGCCACTACCGCTCTGTTATCGTCCGCGTGTCCGGCGGCATTGTGTACAAGACCCGACCTTCGGAACAACAAAACCCTGACGGGCCGAGCCTGTAGCAGAAGACTGGCAACCGCTCTTCTCTCCGAAGAAGCCGCTGCCTGACAGACAAAGACAGCCCTGCTCCGCCGGACCTGAGCGGGCATAGTGTCCCTTTCTGGAGAAACTGTGAGCAGGCCCTGGGCCTCCATCAACCTGATCACTTCAGCAGATGACGGCAACCACACCCGGCGACTGATACGCTGCCCAGGCGAGGCCACCGGCATCGCACATCTTACACAAGGGCGCGGTGCTCTTCTCCCCACCCGACACCTGACAGCCACCGCCTGAGATGTGCATCGGGAAGCAGGTTCATCAAAATGACAGGATGGTCACAAGAGCTGCTAACTAAAGACAAACTTTGTACTCCAACCCCTCGCCAACCTCCGCTGGACACTCCTATGCAGAACACGCCCGCAACCGCCTCCGCCTTCACGCCAATGCCTGTAACAGGCCATGGCAACCGGGGGCGCCGCTTCCGCCGCAACAAAGTTATCACGCGTACCTGCCCGCATAGCGACTGCAGTGGACATTCCAATCGATCCTGCGGTCTGAAAGGGCGCCGGAACACCCGCACCAGGAACAAACCCTCTGCCTGTCAAGATGAAACTTGTGGGCATTCTTTCAAAAAACAAAGCGGTCTGAGATACCAGTTGCGCACTGTCCATGCCGAAAAAAGATCTTTTCTCTGCCCCTATGAAAACTGTGTATATTCATGCGCACGAGCGTTTATCCTGACACGGCACCTGCGCCGCCACTCAGGAGGAAAACCCTTTGTCTGCTCCCATAAGGGCTGTGTACATTCGTTCGCACAACCAGGAAATCTGAAAAGACACCGGCGCGTCCACTCAGGAGAAAGACCCTTTGTCTGTCCCTATGAAGGCTGCAGGTGTTCGTTCACACAACAAGGCAACCTGAAAATACACGGGCGCATCCATTCCGGAGAAAAACCTTTTTCCTGCCCTTATGACGGCTGTGGGTATTCGTCCACAACATCAAGCAGCCTGAAAGGGCATGTGCGCGTCCACTCAAAAGAAAAACCCTTTGCCTGTTCCTATGACGGCTGTGGGCATTCGTACACAACATCAGGCAGCCTGACAGTACATTTGCGCGTCCACTCAAAAGAAAAACCCTTTGCCTGTCCCTATGACGGCTGTGGGTATTCGTCCATAACATCAGGCAACCTGAAAATACATATTCGCGTCCACTCAGGAGAAAAGCCCTTTGTCTGTCAACATGAAGGCTGTAAATATTCGTGCGCCCACCCAAGCGACCTGATAAGACACGGGCGCGTCCACACCGGTGAGAAACCCTTTGTCTGTCGATATGAGGGCTGTGGCCATGCCTTCGCACGAGCAGACCATCTGACCAACCACTTGCGCCGCCACATGAGGAAAAAGCCTGCGTATCCTGCTGCCTGATAACTTCGGCTGGAAAGAGCGAAGTTGTTGATACCATGATCAAGAGCCCTGCAGACATCAGGTCAAGCTCACCATAAAACTCCGCCTGTCTTTTGTTGGCCACCAGGCAGCTCCCGCCAGAGATATCCCGCGAAAAGAAACGCGACCAAGATGACAAGATGGTCACGAGGGCGGATAAACATGACAGACTCTGCCTCCAAGTACCGGCGACCTCCACCGGATAACCCTATGCTGCATACGCCCATCATGTCCTCTGCCTCAGTGCCTGTAGCAGACCAGCCACAGCAAGCAGGGCATGGCTCCACCCGAAACACAGCTGCTGCACCTGCCTACCCGCATAACGACTGCGGCACAGCCTGCGGTCGGCCCTGTGACCTGAGAAAAACCCTGCACGCCCGCACCCGAAAAAAACTCTCTGTCTGTCAAGATGAAACTTGTGTGCATTCTTTCAAAAACCAAAGCGGTCTGAGATACCACGGACGCACTGTCCATGCCGAAAACAGACCTTTGCTCTGCCCCCATGAAAACTGTGTCTTTTCATGCGTACGCGCGTTCAACCTGACACGACACCTGCGCATCCACTCAGGAAGCAAACCCTTTGTCTGCCCCCATGAGAACTGTGTCCGTGCGTTCGCACAATCAGGAACTCTGAAAAGACACTTGCGCGCCCACTCAGGAGAAAAACCCTTTGTCTGCCCACACGAAGGCTGTGTCCATGCGTTCGCACAACAGGACGACCTGAAAAGACACGGGCACGTCCATTCAGGAGAAAAACCCTTTGTCTGCCTCTATGACGGCTGTGGGTGTTCGTTCGTAACAGCAAGCAACCTGAAAGTACATGTTCGCATCCACTTAAAAGAAAAACCCTTTGTCTGCCTCTATGACGGCTGTGGGTATTCGTGCACAACATCAAGCAACCTGAAAGTACATGTTCGCGTCCACTCGAAAGAAAAACCCTTTGCCTGCCTTTATGACGGCTGTGGGTATTCGTGCACAACATCAAGCAACCTGAAAGTACATGTTCGCGTCCACTCAAAAGAAAAACCCTTTGCCTTCCCCTATGACAGCTGTGGATATTTGTCTTCAATATCAAACAACCTGAAAAGACATTTTTCCATCTACGCAGGAAAAAAACCCTTTGTCTGTCAACATGAAGGCTGTAGATATGCGTTCGCTCAACGCTCCGACCTGAGAAGACACTTGCGCGTCCACACCGGTGAAAAACCCTTTGCCTGTCAACATGAAGGCTGTGGATATTCGTTCGCTCAACGCGCCGACCTGAGAAGACACGAGCGCGTCCACACCGGTGAAAAACCCTTTGCCTGTCAATATGAGGGCTGTAGACATTCCTTCTCACGAGTAGAGAGTCTGGCAAATCACTTGCGCATCCACAGGGGAGAAAAGCCTTTTATCTGTCTACAGGAAGGCTGTGGATATTCCTCCACGAACTCCAATAATCTGAAAAAACATCTGCGCATCCACACCGGCCAGCGGCCTTATGTCTGTCCTGACGAGGGGCATGAGAAAACGTCTGCGCATAAAAACTCGGATCCCTTCCGGGCCCTGTCCCCTGACAGCGAAAGGCGCTATCGCCGTTGGCCAGCAGCAGGCGAGTGGTCCCGCAGTCTCCCATCGAGTCTGAAAACACATCTGCGCCGGCACACCGGCAACCGGGCTCGTTTCTATCCTGACGGAACCCCTGGCCTGAAAAGCACGGCAAACCAGATGCCCAAACCTCAGGCTTTCATTCGTCCCCATGCCCCAGCGGCCCTGCCTGCCCAGCCCGGACCTGCCCGTTCTGGTTCACACCGGCATCGGCCATGGCAAGCGCATCAGTTGAGCCAGGCTCGGAGCGCAGCCTTGCCCACCTCCGGTAAAACCAGTCGTTCATCCCTGCAAGGCCGGCTGCGGGATTTTCCTGCGCAAGAGAACAGCAGTCATGGAATCCTGGCTGTCAAAAGGACCACCAGCGCAAACCGGGCATGCCACTACTGCCCCGCTATCGCCTGGGTATCCGGTGGTGTTGTTCACCTGCCTCCCTCACCGGGAACACAAAACCCTGGCGGGCCAAACCTGTGGCCGCCCGTTGTCAGCCGCTCATCGCTCTGAAGAAGGGTGCCCAAGCCTCACCGAACCGCTTGAACTGATGAAGTGAAGGCGCCTCTCCTGGTGCCACAAAAGACGACTCGGCACCCGCAGGGACCCTGGCGGCCACAAGGCTTTTTCCCCGACAGACTGCAAGCAGGGCCCCAACGTCCTTCTCCCTGATGACTCCAACAGACAAGGGCGCAGTCGCTGATACCATGATCAAGAGCCGCTGCTGATATCAGGCCAAACTCAGCATGAAGCTCCCCCGTTTTTTGTTGCTCGACACGAGGCAACACCCGCCAGAGCCCCGCGAAGAGAGGCGCAATCGAGATGACAATATGGTCACCAGGACGGATAAGTGGAGGCAGACTGTTCCTCCAAACGCCGACAGCCTTCACCGGACAACCCTATGCTGCATACAGCCACCAGCTCCTCTGCCTCAGCACCTGTAACAGGGCAGCCGCAGCATGCAGGACACCACTCCAGCCGAAAAACAGCTGCTGCTCTGGCACAACACTTGCGCATTCATTCAAAAGAAAACCCCTTTATCTGTCCACACGAAGGCTGTGGGCGCTCAATTTCAGGGTCAGGCAATCTGAAACAACACTTGCACGTTCACTCAAAAGGAAAAACCTTTGTCTGTCCCTATGAAAGCTGTAGACATTCGTTCGCACAACCCGGCTCCCTGAAAAGACACTGGTACATCCACGCCGGAGAAAAACCCTTTATCTGTCCTTATGAAGGCTGTGGACGTTCGTTCAGACAATCTGGCAACAGACGAACCCACTTGCGTATCCACTCTGGAGAAAAACCTTTTGCCTGTACTTTTGAAAGCTGTGGGTATTCCTGTGCGCACGCAGAATCTCTGGCACGGCACTTGCGCTTCCACTCGGGAGAAAAGCCCTTTGTCTGCCCACGTGAAGGCTGTAGACATTCGTTCGCACAAGCAAGCGACCTGAAAAGACACGGGTTTATCCACTCAGGAAAAAAAACCTTTGTCTGTCCACACGAAAGCTGTCGACATTCGTTCGTACGACCAGACGGTCTGAAAAGACACTGGCGCGTCCATTCAGGAGAAAACCTTTTTGCCTGTACTTTTGAAGACTGTGGGTATTCCTGTGCGCACGCAGAATCTCTGGCACGGCACTTGCGTTTCCACTCGGGAGAAAAGCCCTTTATCTGCCCACGTAAAGGCTGTAGACATTCGTTCGCACAAGCAAGTGACCTGAGAAGACACGGGCTCACCCACTCAGGAAAAAAAACCTTTGTCTGTCCACACGAAAGCTGTAGACATTCGTTCGTACGACCTGACGGTCTGAAAAGACACTGGCGCGTCCATTCAGGAGAAACAGGAGAAAACCTTTTTGCCTGTCCCTATGACGGCTGTGGCTATTTGTCCACAAAACCACGCAGCCTGAAAGTACATGTTCACGTCCACTCTCGCGAAAAACCCTTTGTCTGTTCACAGGAAGGCTGTGGACGTGCATTCGCACAATCACGCACCCTGAAAGCACATTTTCACATCCACTCAGGGGAGAAAAATTTCTCCTTTTTACGTCAAGGCGGTAAATGTTCCCCCACACAAGCAAACAACCGGACAAAACACCGGCGCACCCACCTCAGCGAGCGACCTTACGTCTGTCCTTACGAAGGCCATGAAAAAACATTACTGCCAAAACACTCACTTCCCTCCCAGGTTCTGCCCCATTCCAACGGCAGGCACTATCGCTGTTTGCCAGCGACACACAAGCGGCACTTTATGCTGACATCCACCCTGAAGACACCTCTGCGCCGACACGCCGGCAAACGGCCTTGCTTTTGGCCTGACGGAGACCATGGACAACAAATCACAGCAAACACCAGACTCACAGCCCAGGCTCTCCTTCGCACCCTTGCCTCAGAGGTACTGCCTGCCCACCCCAGACGTACCCGCTCTGGTTCACACAAGCATCAGCAGGCATGGCCGGGCGCTTTGCCCTCTGCTGCACAGACCCATCATCTACGCATGGAAAGAGGCCCGCAGGCTGCTCAGGCAAGAACGCATGACACGCATAACGCCGCACCGGCCCATGCGATCAGCGGCACAAGCCCGGCAAGCCACTACTGTTCTGTTATCGTCCGTGTGTCCAGCGGCATTGTTTACAAGCCCTCACCACCGGGAAAACAAAATTCTGGTTGGACACATCTATAACGGGAGACTTTCAGCCGCTCCCCGTTGTGAAAAGGAGCACCCTCCACCGCGTCCTGTTCCGGGCCGACTTGCGACCAGGCCTTGGGGATCCTTCCGCCTGATGACTTCGACAGGCAAGGGCCAAGTCGCTGATGCCATGATCAAGAGGCGCAGCAGACATCAGGTCAAACTCACCATGAAGCTCCGCCTGTCTTTTGTCGCCCACCAGACAGCACCCGCCAGAAATAGCCCTCGCAAAGAAGCACGATCAAGATGACAGGATAGTCACCAGGACGGATAGACAAGACAGACTCTGCCTCCAAAGGCCGACGACCTCCACCGGATAACCCTATGCTGCACACGGCCATCATGTCCTCTGCCTCGCTGCCTGTCGCAGATCAACCACAGCACGCAGGGCACCGCTCCAGCCGAAAACCAGCTGCTGCGCGTATCTGCCCGCATACCGACTGCGACACAGCGTTCAATCGACCCGGCGACCGGCGCAGTCACCTGAGAAACCACACCGGAGAAAGCCCCTTTTTCTGTCCACAGAAAGGCTGCAGACATGCGTATGCGCAACCAGGCTACTTGCGAAGACATAGGCGCGTCCGCTCAGGCGAAAAACCCTTCGCCTGCCCCTATGACGGCTGTGGCTATTTGTCCACAACAGCAGGCAACCTGAAAGTACATGTTCGCGTCCACTCAGGAGAAAAACCCTTTGCCTGTCCCTATGACGGCTGTGAGTATTCGTCTACAACATCAAGCAATCTGAAAGGACATTTGCGCGTCCACTCAAAAGAAAAACCCTTTGTCTGCCCCCATGACGGCTGTGGGTATTCGTCTGCAACACCAAGCAACCTGAAAGCACATTTACGCGTCCATTCAAAAACAAAACCCTTTGCCTGCCTCTATGACGGCTGTGAGTATTCGTCTGCACAATCAGGCAACCTGAAAGGACATTTGCGCGTCCACTCATCAGAAAGACCCTTTGTCTGTCCTTATGGAGACTGTCGACATGCGTTCACACAATCAGGACACCTGAAAAAACATCTGCGTGTCCACTCAGGAGAAAAACCCTTTGTCTGTCAATATGAAGGCTGTAGACATGCGTTCGCGCAACCCGGCGCCCTGAAACGACACTGGTACATCCACACCGGAGAAAAACCCTTCGTCTGTCGATACGAGAGCTGTGGTCGCTCTTTCTCACGGGCAGACAGGCTGACAGCTCACTTGCGCATCCACTCGGGAGAAAACCCTTTTATCTGTCCACAGGAAGGCTGTGGATATTTCTCCACCGGCTCCCACGACCTGAAAAGACACCTGCGCACCCACACCGGCCAGCGACCTTACGTCTGTCCTTACGAGGGTCATGAGACACAATCTGCGCACAACAACTCAGATCTTTGCCAGGCTTTGCCCCCCGCCAACGAAAGGCGCTATCGCTGTTGGTCAGCAACAGGCGAGTGGCCCCTCAGACTACCATTGCGTCTGAAGACACATCTGCACCGGCACACCGGGAAACGGCCTTCTTCCTGTCCTGACGGAAGCCCTGGCCAAAACCTCACAGCAAACCAGATACTCAAACCCCAGGCTCCCATTCGCCCCCATGCCTCAGAGACCCTTCCTGCCCACCCCGGCCCCCCCCGCTCTGGTTCACACAAGCATCAACAGGCATGGCCGGGTGCTTTTCCTTCTGCTGCACAGACCCATGATCTACGCATGAAAAGAGGCCCTCAGGCTGCTCAGGCAAGAACACATGACAATCATAAGGCCGCACCGGCCCGTGCGATCAGCGACACAAGCCCGGCATGCCACTACTGTTCTGTTATCGTCCGCGCGTCCGGCGGCATTGTTTACAAGCTCCCACCACCGGAAAAACAAAACTCTTTGACCACATCTATGGCCAGAGACTCTCAGCCGCTCCCCGCTGAGACACAAAGAGCCCTCCAGCGCGTCCGGTCCCGGACAGGCCTGCGAGCAGGGCCTGGGTATCCTTCCGCCTGATTCCTTCGCAAGGAAAGGGCGAAGACTTGTTGATGCCATGACCTGGAGCCACTGCAGACATCGGGTCAAGCTCAGCATAAACGCCGCCTGTCTTTTGTTGCCCTCCAGGCAGCCCCCGCCGGAGATGCGCATCGGGAAGGAGGTTCCTCAAAGTGACAGGATGGTCACAAGGGCCGCTAACTAAAGACAGACTTTGCACTCCAACCCCTCAGTGTCGACCTCCGCCGGACAATCCTATGCAGAACACGCCCGCAGCCGCCTTCACGCCACTGTCTGTAACAGGCCATGGCAACCGGGGACACCGCTTCCGCCGCAACAAAGTCATCGCGCGTACCTGCCCGCATAACGAATGCAGTGGAAATTTCAATCGATCCTGCGGTCTGAAAGGGCACCGGAACACCCGCACCGGGAAAGAACACGGCGTCTGCCCACATGAAGGCTGTGAACAGGCATTCGCACAATCAGGCGACTGGAGAAAACACTGGCGCACCCACTCCATAACAAAGTCCTATGTCTGCCCACATGAAGGCTGTGGACGGGTATTCACACAATCAAACAATCTGACATACCACTGGCGTGCTCTTCATGCCCCAAACAAACCCTTTTCCTGTCTCCATGCCGGCTGTGGGAAGGCGTTCGCGCAATCGAGCGATCTGAAAAGACACCTGCGCATCCACACAGAAAAAAAGCACTTTGTCTGCTCCTATAAAGACTGTGGATATTCGTCCACACGACCAAGCCATCTGAAACACCACTTGTGCATCCACTCAAGAAAACATCTTTTTGTCTGTCCAGTTGAAGGCTGTGAAAATGCGTTCGTTGAATCAGGCAGTCTAAAAAGACACTTGCGTGGCCACTCAGGAAAAAAGCCCTTTGGCTGTCCGCATGAAGGCTGTACATATGCGTCCGCACAATCAGGCAATATGAAAAGACACTTGCGCGTCCACTCAGGAGAAAAACCCTTTGCCTGCCTACATGAAGGTTGTACATATACGACCTCACAAGCAGGCGCCCTGACACAACATTTGTACACCCACTCAAAAGCAAAAAACTTCAGCTGCCCCTACGAAGGCTGCGGGCGCTTCTTCGCTCACTCAAGCCTCCTGACAACACACCGCCGCGTCCACTCAAGAGCAACGCCCTTTGTCTGTTCTTATGAAGGCTGTAGACATTCATTTGCACACGTGAGCCTCCTGACAACACACTACCGCGTCCACTCAGGCGAAAAGCCCTTTGTCTGTTCCCATGAAGGCTGTAAATATACGACCGCGCAACCAAGCAACCTGAAAAAACACGGCCTCACCCACTCAGGAGAAAAGCCCTTTGTCTGTTCTCATGAAGGCTGTGGATCTTCTTTCACACAGTCAGGCAGCCTGAAAAAACACTGGCTCATCCACTCAGGAACAAAACCCTATGTTTGCCCACATGATGGCTGTAAACGTGCGTTCACAGATTCCACCAATCTGACAAGGCACTTGCGCGTCCACTCAGGAGAAAAACCCTTTGTCTGTTCATATGAAGGCTGTGGATCTTCTTTCGCACAGTCAAATGGCCTGAAAACACACAGCCTCATCCATGCCGGGGAAAAATCCTCTGTCTGTCCCCATGATGGCTGTGGGCGCGCGTTCGCCGATTCCGCCAATCTGAAAAAACACTTGCTCATCCACTCAAGAAGAAAACCCTTTTCCTGTCGGTATGAAAGCTGTGGATATTCATGCGCAACCTCAAGCTCCCTGACAAGACATCGACGTATCCACTCAGGAGAAAAACCCTTCGTCTGTCCCTATGAAAACTGTGGGCATTCAACCGCGCAATCAAGCAACCTGGCAAAACATGTGCGCGTCCACTCAGGAGAAAAACCCTCCAGCTGCCCTCATGATGGCTGTGGACGCGCGTTCGCAGCTTCAGACAATCTGAAAAGACACTTGCTCACCCACTCATCAGGGGAAAAACCCCTTGTCCGCTCACGTAAACGCCGTGGATTTTCTTCCACACAGTCTGGCCGCCGAAAAAAACACGAGCACATCCACACCGGCAAGCGGCCTGAAGTTTGTCCTTACCAGAGCTATGGAACAAGGTTTACGTACCAGCGCCCAAGTCATTCCCAGCTTCGGACCCATACCGATGGAAGGCTCTCGCGCCG
Source organism: Kistimonas sp. bin40 (assembly GCA_002238585.1). Lineage (GTDB taxonomy): Bacteria > Pseudomonadota > Gammaproteobacteria > Pseudomonadales > Endozoicomonadaceae > Sansalvadorimonas. Next base: position 65,146 of record MPMQ01000013.1, read on the forward strand.
TTCGTCAGCGACAGGCCAGCGGCGCTTTACGCAGAAAGCCACCATGGAGACACATCTGCGCCGACACACGAGTAAACGACCTTGTCACTCTTCTGACAGAAACACTGGCAACACATGCACACCAAACAAAACGCTCACAGCGAACGGCCCTGTTCACACCCGTACCTCAGAGGGCGTGTCTACCCATCCAGAACACAGCCACTGTGGTTCACGCGGGCAGCAGCTATGGCACGCGCGTCCGCGCCCGCTGGCTCGCGACAGAGCCTTGCCCGCTTCTGGCAACACCCGTTATCCGTCCGTGAACCAAGGCTGGCGAGATAGTCTCATGACAACACGCAACCGTCATAGCGCCGCACCGGAGGGGATAACCACGCACACGCAGCCAAGCCTCCATCGCTCTGTTATCTCCTGGATATCCGGTGGCATTGTTTACAAGACACTTCCACCGGGAAACCGCATCCCCGGCTGGCCGAAGCTGTAGCAGGCAATTGCAAGCCGCTTCCCGCTCTGAAGAAGAGCGTTCCAGTCTTTCCGGACAAAGACAGCTGTGCGTCTGCTGGTCCTCTGTGGCCAGAGAGTCCCGGCCCGCGTAAATAACGAGCAGGGCCTGAGCCGCCATCAGCCTGATTTCTGCAACGGATGACAGCGACGCAGCCCGGCGGCTCATGCTCTGGTGACATCTGGTTGCGGGCATCCTGTGCCACCGCGCACAAGAGTCCTGACCGTCCCTTGTTACCCGCCACCTGGCAGTGCACGTCAGCGCCGGGGGGCGGCAAGAGGCTCGATCAAGGTAACAATAGGGTCACAGGCGGCTGATCAACAATGGATTCGGCACTCCAACCCCCACTGATTTTCACCGGACAACGCTATGCTGCACTGGCCCACAACGTCCTTTTGCTCTGCTTCCATGCCTGCAACAAGCCGGCCGCAACAGACAAGGATCCGTTTCAGTCGCAAAAAAACGCGCCCAGCTGTCTGCCGGTATGGCGACTGCTGTGCGGGGGCCAAACAACCCGGTAGTCTGCGAAGGAACATCAACACCCGCATGGGAGGCAAGCGCTTTGACTCTCCACATGCAGGCTGCGGATATGCGTTCGCACCATCAGGCGGTCTGGAATATCACTTGCTCTCTGTGCATAGCAACGAAACCCTCTTTGTCTGTCCCCTTGAAGGCTGTGAATTTTCGTACGTACATGGAAAAAATCTGAAAAGACACTTGCGCACCCATTCAGGAACAAAAACCTTTGTCTGTCCTCATGAGGGCTGCAAACGTTCGTTTGTACACTCATACACCCTGAAAACACACTTGCGCGTCCACTCAGGAGAAAAACCTTTTGTCTGTCCCTATGAAAGCTGTGGACATGCGTTCACACAATCAGGCGATCTGAACAGACACTTAAGCGTCCACTCAGGAGAAAAACCCTTTACCTGTCCACATACAATCTGTGGCCATTCGTTCACACGATCCGCTGCTCTGACGCAGCACTTACGCGTCCACACCGGAGAAAAACCCTTTGTCTGCTCATATGAAGGCTGTGGATATGCATCCGCATACTCAAGCGACCTCAAAAAGCATTTGCGTATCCACACAAGGGAAAAACCTTTTATCTGTCCACATAGAGGCTGTCATCGTGCATTCGCACAATCAAGCGGCCTGGCCAAACACTTACGCATTCACACAGGAAAAAAAATCTTTTCCTGCTTATATGAAAGCTGTGGATACTCATCCGTATTCTCAAGCGATCTGACAAAGCATTTGCGCGTCCACTCAGGAGAAAAACCCTTTGTTTGTTCACATGAGGGCTGTGGACGTGCGTTCGCACAATCCAGCGATCGAATAAAACACTCACGTGGCCACTCCGGAGAACAGCCCTTTGCTTGTCCCTATGAAAGCTGTAGGCATTCGTTCTCACGACCAGCTATCCTGACGCAACACTTGCGCACCCACTCAGGAGAAAGACCCTTTGTCTGTTCCCGGCAAGGCTGTGGGAAGTCCTTCTCAATAGCAGGCAACCTGACAAGGCATAAACGCATCCACTCCAGAGAGAAACCTGTTTCTGTCCACATGAATGCTGCCGGCATTCGTCAGCACCATCTGAAAACCCATTTACGTGTCCACACTGGAAAAGGTCCCATTGTCTGCCCGCCTGAGGATCGCGCAAAACGTTTCAGAAGTTTCAATAGCAAGAAAAGGAACCTGGGTGCCTACACCAGCGAGCGACCTGACGTCTGCCCTTGTGAAGGCTATGAAAAGAAGACACGTCTGGCCCGGTACACTGGCAAACGCCCTTGTCTCTATCCTGAAAGACACAGTGAAAAAAAAATCACAACAGACGCCAGTCACCCTTTTATTAAAAAAGGGCACCGTAATCTCACCACGAGAATACATAACAGACATAGCGCCGCACTGGCCCGGGGGATAACCACCGGCAACCAGGCAAGCCGCTACTGTTCTGTTATCACCTGGGTATCCGGTGGCATGATTTCACGACCCCACCACCGGGGAAACACCAGCCTGGCTGGCCAAGCTTGTAGCTGTAGCAGAAAACCGCACACCGTCTCCCGCGCTGAAAAAGAACCCCCTTTCACCAGACACAGACAGCTGTGCATCTGCTGGTCCCCTGCGGCCAGAGTATCCTGTCCCGGACAAGTTGCCAGCGGGCCCCAATCTGCCATCAGCCTGAGCACTTCAACTGATGACGGCAACGCAGCCCGGCGACTGATGTCCTGGTAAAATCTGGCTGCGGACATTCTATGTCACCGCGCACGGGATCCTGATCGCCCCAGGCCGCCAGCGGCTCCGGTGGCAACGCCTTTCTTTGTTTGCAGCCGGCTTGTTGCTCAGCGTGACGCAATCCGGGACGGCAGCAGCGCACCTTCATCCATCAAGCCAGCAGGGCAGGGTGGAATAGCCCGGGATAACGGAAGTGCCACCGGAGGGTCAAGCGGGTTAACGCCCCAGCCAGCCTGATGACAAACGGCTGAGGCAGATTTTTATGGTTTTTCAGTGCCCAACCCGCAACCAGACGTGCTGTCCTTCAAAAACAATCAACTTGGCGAAGCTGCTGAGCGTATAAGGACACAGTCTGCAGATGTTGATCAGTGGGGCAGTACGACGGACGGCACCTGCCAGCGTTATTCAACATCTATCCGTAAAGGAGGCCATGATGGCCAGATAAACTTGCCAGCCAAGAGCGGAGCATCTTCTTCCCGGGGACCTGCGTGCGAGTGCCTGAAGGGAAACGAACGTTCCTCCGGGAGAAACGCGGGTGACTTCTCCAGGTTCCCCCAGCCTGATGGGAAACGGCTGAAGTGCAAACTTTCATGGTTTTCAGTGCATGGAGCAACAATCGGACAGGCTGTCTTTTAAAAACTATGAACTTCATGCAGCAATACTTGTCGAAACTGATAAGCGCACAAGAGCGATGCAATTGTTGTTTGAGCAGAGGCCACAACGTCAGAACTTTCGTGTCTGTTTGGCCACTGCCCAGGAGGATTTTTCAGACGAGGGATGTCTGCCGCACAGCCTCGCTTTGACTCGAATAAAACCCGCTGAACTTGGCTCGGGGTTTTTGGAGATCCCGGATAGAAACCCTCCTTTGAAGAATGTGCTGACTCTGATGCTGTAAAAACTGACGGCGCATTGATCCGTTATCAGGCATGAACTGCCCGGCTTCGCCCTGTCGTCCGTCGTAACCAGAACCAAACATACGAAGGTGATTTTCCATGATAAACACAAGCCAGCTCCCTACTTTCCCGCGCCTCGCTCCGGCCTCTCATCCCGTTGCGGACGCCACCATGAGTGATGCCAACAGATATGCTCTTGCAAGCCTGAAAGGGGAGCTCCTTCTGAATATACCTTTCGATACCGCGTTGACGTACAGGCTTGAAACGCCTGCAGGCGGGTTTCTGAGCAGGAGAGAAGCTCTCTCTGTTACCGAGCAGGCTACCCAAACTGGTAGACTCGAACACTTCCTGAATATTCTTGGCCAAAAGGGTGACAGTGCGTTCTTCACCTTCCTTGAGATGCTGCGCGCTGGCAACTGCGAGAGTTGGGCCCTGGAGCTGGAAAAACAAGCGCAGAAATTCGCTCTCTCGTCCCCTGCCATTGTGCCAGGATCTGCGACCCTGCCAGACGCACAGGAACCGACCGCCATTGCGTCATCCATGGCGAGCAACTGTGACCATCAATCTCAGTTGAGTAAATTGCAAGCCGATTTGGAAGCGGCCCAGAGTTATGCACGTCATGTCGAAGATTATGCTCACCATCTCGAAAGAGCGAGAGTCGAGCAGGATCGCCAGATAGAGGAGTTTGCCCGTCGGCTACGCGAAAAGGACGAGATCATAACGAAACAGGCGGCAAGAATAGCAGGGCTGGAAAAACAACCGACAGCATACGGTGATTTCAGCGGGAAATACGTAGCTGACCTGGAAGAAGAGACTTCTGACAGCTGTGGATTCTATGGGCAGCCCTGTATGGAGCATGCTCAGGCGGCCTTGCTTGGTATGAAAAGACACAAAGACATGGCTCCTTGGCGGCGCGCCCTCTCTCTTTTGTCTTTTTTGCGGGAGTCGTTGAAGAGCGACCATAGCCTGCAAGAAAAAATTGAACAGGTCGCCGGTGATATGCGTACCTGCAAGGTTTTTAATCAATACGAATATACCAAGGCTACGGAATCCTCTATCGACGTAACAACCAGAACAGGAAAGGTGCTGGACTTGTTCGCCGAAAAAGTACCCGGTCAGGACTACAAGCCAACTGGTGAAACAAACGTCAAACGATGGACAGTCCTGCTGGAATCGCTTGACACGCATGGTTGTACGCGGGCTTTCAGCGCTTTGGTGGAAGGCTTGTGCCGGGTACAAGCAGGGGAGTCGCCCGCAAAAGAGTGGGTAACCGAACTGTTCGGGTAAGCCAAAAGGGGGGACGGAGGTCTACGTACGCTTCTTGTATCCCCACCTGACGTTATCGCCTGGATGTCTTTCATTTTTTGTTGAACGAGACAGCTCTTTCGGCGAGCAGGCCAGGGCTTGCTCGCCAATGCTTCAAAGGGTGCAGTTCCTTTTTTGTGAAAGACATGCCAGCCTCAAGAGACCTCAGGGAAAGGGGAGGGACGGGGGAGCTCCGCCTTGCAGCTCTGTTCACAATAACGATCGGTGGCATGAACCCCTCTCCCATTTGATAGTCTCTGTCGCATACATGGAACCGCTGCCACACATCATGTGTCTCGACATCTGGGCTGAAATCCTTGTTCAAGACCCATAAGACCCTCATGCTCCCGGAAGAAAGCTTCCTGGACCAGGAAGCGTCCTGTTGGCTCAGCCCACATTTATTGTGAACGGCGCCCCGCCTTCCCGTGTCGCACAGCCTCCCCATCAACAACGCCAACACACAGTTTCTGTGGACACGGCTTCCCCCTGCTCCCCCTCCCTGTTTTCTCATCTGTGCAGACCTGTCTGAACGCAAGGATCCGGCAAACTGCACTGCATCCGAAGATGCTCAAGATTCCATGCGCAGGAAAGACACAGAGTTCCAGCGCTGCTTGTCCTGCTGGGGCTGTTAACGCCAGTCCTTGATGTCTCAAAATCACCAGATTGAGATGTCCCCTCGATCAACACGGCCGATACCTGTAGTGACCAAACAACAGGCTTTTACAACGGGGCGACTGCCAGAACATAGAGGCAGCACGTCTTCCCTTATCAGCCTTCCAGCGAACGCCGAACATCTCTGACTGGCGTTGACAACAGGCAAGGATCAACGTCAACGGCATATGTCAGGCGACATCTGCACAAACAGCCGCTGGCACAACCCGTTGGAGAACAGCCAGTGTCCTCAGCCCTGAAACGGAGACTTCGCCAACTGGTGTTAACTCCCTTGGCGTGCGCCATGACTTGCCGCGAACGAAGAACCTGTTTGCTGCGCTTCGTCCATTGACATCCTCCTCGCCCTGAAGGAGGGGGATTCCTGCTGCGCTCACAGGTGACAGCTTCACGCTGCCGCCTGTGAGTCGCTTCGGCGTGGTTCCTGCTGCAGGCGGCATTACCTCACCGCTCACTTCACAGGCGCTTCACAGGCGCTTCACAGGCGCTTCACAGGCGAGCCGGGCATGCCCCGCCCTTGAGCCATGGGCATGCGTCAAGTCTGCGAATAATGCCAGTGAGATGCGACGCGCTATCCTTCCCCGCCCTGAAGGACGGGGCTTGCCGCGCACCAGGTCAGCTCAGGCACCGCTGTCTGGCCACCCGGGCACCCTCACTGCGGCCATCGTCGTCAACCTCCGGTCCGCCACAAGGTGCCCCAGTCTTTTTCAGGTGAACCAGCAACAACGACAGAGCAGCAGGTGTGACTCCCTGTATCCGTGAAGCCTGACCTATGGTTTCTGGACGACCTTCTTCCAGCTTCTGTGTCACCTCGCAAGACAGCCCTTTGACATCGCTATAGTCAATACTCGCCGGCAGTCGGGTTTTCTCATTCCGCTGCAAGCGGGCTATGTCCTCTTGCTGGCGAGCTATATAACCCTGGTACTTGGTCGCAATCTCAATCTGCTCGAAAACTTTCCTGTCGACACCCGTAGCTGCCGAACTTGCCGCCACCAGTTCCTCGTACTCTATTTCTGGTCTTTTGAGCAGGTCAATCAAGCTGTACTCGCGGGTGATGGGCTGAGTAAGTTTGCTGTTGAAATGCTCAGCTGCCGAAGACCCCGGGTGTACATAAGTTGTGGATAACCTTTGCGTCTCTCTTTGCACAGCTTCTTGTTTACGGCTGAAACTCTCCCAGCGATTGTCGTCTACCAAACCCAGTTCCCTCCCCCTGGGGGTCAAACGCACGTCAGCATTATCCTCCCGCAGAAGAAGTCTGTACTCGGCCCGGCTCGTAAACATACGGTAAGGCTCAGAGGCTCCCAGTGTCACCAGATCATCAACCATGACACCTATGTAAGCCTGATCACGCCCCGGACACCAGGGATCCTCATTCCGATCTCTCAGAGCCGCATTGAGTCCAGCCAGCAGTCCTTGCGCTGCTGCCTCTTCGTATCCCGTTGTTCCATTGATCTGGCCTACAAAATAGAGGCCATCCACAGCCCTTGTCTCCAGGGAGAACTTGAGTCCGCGCGGATCGAAAAAATCATACTCGATAGCGTACCCGGGGCGGGTGATATGCGCTTTTTCCAAGCCCGCAATAGAACGAACCATATCCAGCTGTACATCAAACGGAAGACTGGTTGATATGCCATTGGGATAGAGCTCACAGGTGTGCAAACCCTCCGGCTCCATAAAAATCTGGTGGGACGTTTTGTCAGCAAAGCGCTGGATCTTTTCTTCCACCGACGGACAATACCGGGGACCTGATGACTCAATCACCCCTGTGAACATGGGGGAGCGTTTGATGCCTGCTCGAATGATGTCATGTGTCCGAGAATTCGTATGGGTAATAAAGCAGGAACGCTGCTCCGGGTGCCTGTCCGCCGTTCCCATAAACGACATGACAGGAACCGGCGTACATCCTCGTTGTTCCTGCATGACAGAAAAATCCACACTGCGGGCATCAATGCGCGGCGGCGTGCCCGTCTTGAGTCTGTCGACCTGCAACCCCATGTCTCGCAGGCGATGCGCCAGTCGTACGGAAGAAGGATCGCCGGCTCGTCCTCCAGTGTCCTGCTCAAGGCCTATGTGGATAACGCCGCCAAGAAAAGTACCGGTTGCAATGATGACTTGCCGGGCATGAAAGTTCAGGCCCATTGTTGTCGTGATACCTCGCACCCGTCCATTCGCGATGAGAAGGTCATCAACAGCTTGTTGAAACAGCCATAACTGAGGAGCTTGTTCCAGCGCTGTCCTGATCGCAGCTCTGTAAAGCTGTCTGTCAGTTTGGGCACGGGTTGCCCGGACTGCCGGCCCTTTGCGTGAATTGAGGATACGAAACTGGATACCACTGACATCTGTGGCACTTGCCATGGTGCCGCCTAGTGCGTCTATCTCTCGAACCAGATGGCTTTTCCCTATGCCACCTATGGCGGGATTACAAGACATTTGCCCCACAGTCTCCAGACTTTGGGTGACCAGTAGTGTCTTGACTCCCATGCGAGCCGAAGCCAAAGCGGCTTCTGTTCCAGCATGACCGCCGCCAACAACGATGACGCCGAACTCTGAAGGAAAGTCCATCTGACCAAGGTCCTCCAACAGGAAAAGACAGCAAAGGGACGACTGTGGATACAGCCGCGCTCATAAGGGATTTGTGAATACAGGGAGAAGACCGCGAAGTGTAACCTGGATGCGCGGGATATGCAGGTATTTTGTTGTTTCCTACTTTATACGACACTTTCTTCCATCCAGAAGGAAGACAGGAACGCCTGGAGTGTAACAAGAGGATCACATATCTATCTTAAATTTTAATTTAAATATATTTATAGTTGTTATTAGTGAACCCGGACCCTGTGGATAACTGAAGTTTTTCCATATGCACCAAGGGATTGATGGAGTTGATAACAACTGTATATCTAGTGGAGAAACCTGTGTATAAGCTGGAGATAATTATGGGGTTATTCCTGTTTTCTATCAATTAGATGCTGAAGGCAAACGAGAGTATAAACAGGATATCCACTAGTTAGTCACAGGTCCTCAACATCATATCAACAGAAAGCTAACAGGAATCTCACAGGTCCTTCACAGGATGTCCACCTGATACCAACATGTTAAACACATCTTATTCACAGGTTATCCGCAGGTTTGTGAGGGGATTTCTCCCGCTTTGACGGGATGCCTGCCGTCTTGCTGGAGGAAAAACCACACAACAGAGAGCCCTTGAAGAAAAAGGGGTAGCAGTTGTCGCCCGGAAGAGGTGGAAGCGGCAATCATTCAGAAGATGGCACCCCCAATGATGTTTCCGCCTCTCACCCTCTCACCCTCTCACCCTCTCACCCTCTCCGCCGATGAAACAGAAGGAAAGGAAAAGGGTGACAACAGAAAGAGGCGGTGTCCGGAGGCTCTCTGTGTAGCTGGCGCAGATTGGCAGGAGCTCAAGATGTGCCTCGCCCTGGGATGGTTGAGTTCGGAAAAGCATCTCAGTTCAATCGATGCAGCCGCCCCTTTTGCTGTGATAGTCGAATGGCCCCGGGCCACTCCAGGCCTTCATGGGGGGAGGGCAGTGGGTAGGTTTGCTACATCAGAACTCCGGAGTAAGGTCCTGCGCCTGCCGGGCGTCTCAGACTGATGAACTGGAGACATATCCAACGGGTGTTAACACCCAGGTCGCGATCGCCTTTCTTGAAAGCGTCTATAAACTGATGCCTCCGTCAGAGCTTTGCTCCTGTTGCGTTGCTCTGCTTCAAGGCTGTAGATGTGCTGCACGGTATTTCACTGTACCGGGAGAACCTTGTCGCCAGGTGAGTCGTTTCCTGTTTGGACTGGCGTCTATGGATTTCCCTGTCTTTGTGAGTGGCTGTTCCGAGCCATGCTCGTTTCATGAAAGTGGCTACGGAAATTGGTTGTGTGTGTTGCTGCGATTCTTGTCATTGTCATTGTCGTGAACTTTTCTTGTACGAACCGCACGCGGGGGGGCGGCTTCGGGCGCGGTACACCTTGAATTCTTGTCTGCCCGTCAGACGCACAGGGAGACATTTGTGACGCTGGTCTTTTCCATCAGCAGAGGCATATGAACCTTGTCGTAATAATGGTTTCAGCAAGTCGATCGTTTCTTGAATCTTGGGCGCGGCGTTCTACTGGCCTTTTCCTGGCCTCCCTGTCTTTAGTGGACGCAAGGAGGAGACACCTGTCTCGTTACAGAGCTATAGAAAGTGCGCATCTTGCGGGATATTAATAAACGACATATATAAGCAATCGTGCGAGTTTATCCAGATTCGTTTGTTGTTTGTTCGGTAACTGCCTTACGACAATAGGTCGCAATAAAGAATAACTACGCCTTCTATTATGTATGCACAGGGTCTTGCTCGGGCAAGGTCCGTGTTGAAGATCCTGGTCCCGAAGAGGGCAGAAGGGGCTGGTAGATTTCTTGACGCATGGCGTTGATGAAGAACTGAGATGGTTTGGCATTGAGATCGGTTGGAGCACAAAATCAACCACAGAAATCGTTATAGCTGCAGGCTCCGGACGAGGCCATTTATCTGCGCCCTGGTCGCCAAACTAATCAGTCTGTTTTCACTGTTGATCACGTGTCGTACGAAAAACCAGCCTGATCCAGCCCTGTAGCCAAAAACACCAGGAAGCGGCAAGTGGTGTGTATTCATCCAGACCCGACGGGAAGTGAATCAGTCTGCTCCACAAGGCAGCGCGGTCGGTATCGACATGGGTATCACCCGTTTCGCCAGGCTCTCCGATGGTCAGTTCTACGGCCCGTTGGACAGTTTCAGGCGGCACCAAGTCCGTGTGTGCAAGGCGCAGCGGGCCATGAGCCGCAAGACGAAGTTCAGCAACGACTGGAAAAAGGCCAGAGATCGCATCCAGAAAATCCATTCCCGCATCAGCACAGCCCGCCGCGACTACCTGCATAAAACTTCGACGACCATCAGCAAAAACCACGCGATGGTGTGTCGCGATGGTGTGTCGCGATGGTGTGTCGCGATGGTGTGTATAGAAGACTTGCAGGTACGCAATATGTCCAGGTCAGCGGCGAGCAGTGTAGATAAACCGGGGAAGAACCTACGGGCCAAGTCCGGTCTGAACAAGTCCATCCTGGATCAGGGCTGGTTCGAGTGCCGCCGGCAGCTGGACTACAAGCTGGCATGGAACGGCGGCCATCTCGCTTGCCGTACCGCCGCGCAACACCAGCCGCACCTGTCCGGAATGCAAACATGTATCCGCAGACAACCGCAGGACACAAGTGCGGTTCATGTGTGTGGAGTGCGGCTTTGAAGAAAACGCCGATCTTGTTGGTGCGATTAATGTTGTAAGGGCGGGACACGCCAGGTTCGCCTGTGAAGCGAACGGTGAGGTAATGCCGCCAGCAGCAGGAGCCCGCCGAAGCGACTCATCGGCGGCAGCCTGAAGCTGTCACCTGTGAGCGCCGCAGGAATCCCCGTTCTTCAAGGCGGG
>MPMQ01000094.1 GCA_002238585.1 Kistimonas sp. bin40
GGCGCTTATCCCATGAATTCATCGCCGATTTCTACCGGGAATTTCGTCACACACCTGAAAATGCACTTCCTGACAGCAATGACCCACAAGCCCGGACAGATTATTTTTTTGAAACCCTGTGCAAGGTGACACACAAAGACCTGACCGGTTTTTTCAAAAACTGGCATGTCCCAGTCAGCCAGGACGCTTACCAGCGGGTGGCTGACAAAGGCTATACCGTTCCTGCCTGGTCAGGTCATGACGGTCTTTGATGGCTGACTTCGACCTTGCCAAACACCCTGGCTGTCCTGACACCCAGAAAATCGAATGGATGCTGGTGCAGACAGCATCTGCGCACAGCTTGCCGAACAGCCAGCAGCCCGTCGGAACTCTTTCTCCGTCTGTCGGTCTGTTGATCACCTTGACCTTGTGCCCCCCTTCCCGGCGCCAGCGCGGCCACCAGGCGCGGCGACTGTGCGGGGACAGAACCTGCCATGAAACACATCAAAGGACACACACACATGGTCAGTAACATAAGAATCCAAACCCTGTGCGCCTGCCTCTGCGGCCTGCTGATGAGTAGCACAAGCGCCGCCTGGTGGGCTACCCCTGCCCCGCAAGAGCTGTACCGGAATCTGATGCCCATGGGCCAGAACTTCCCCGGCTCTCCCCCCGCAGATACCGAGCGCATCTCCCGGACACTGCACTTCACGCAGCATCCCGGAAACTTTGATCTTCTACGCCTGCGCAGGGCACCAGGACACCGGCGCAGCACGGGTCTTTATCGAGCGCCTGATGATGCCCCCCTGACGATCAGTCTCGATTCAGTCACCGGCAATCTCTCTGCGATCCTGAGGGTTGGAGCACACAGGAACACCCCAAACCAGCAGCATCTCCCAGAACGGGAAATATCCGGGACCCTCTTGGCAGAAGGTGTACAGGTGTTTACTGCCACAACATCTGGCTTGATTTACATCGAATCTGGAGTAGGCCTCAGCGGAACATTTGATATCACCATCTCAGGCGCGGTCAAAGCACCCTGGTTCAAAACCGGCAGAGACAACCTGGCACAGTGGCAAAATGACATTCGTTACTATCCTGCCCCCTGGGCCGAGCTGGAGGGACGACACGCCATCTTGACGCTACCTTCGGCCATGATACGAGATCTGGATGATCCCACCGGGGTGATTGCGTTTTATGACAAGGTGGTTCAGGACGTGAATGCATTGATGGGATTGAGTGAACAGGCAGAGGATGCGCGTGACCGGGCACCTGACTTACCTTTTCGCTTTGTGCTGGATCCAGCCTTGACGGGAACTGGCATCAATGCCGTCTCGGGCTACCCTATCAGCCTGAACTGGATGGCCTACAAGGATCCCTTCGTATGGTTGACGCCAGAACATCCACAAACGCGCGCAGTCCTCCTTCATGAGCTGGGCCACAACTATGAATCCATGCTCTATCGTGCCGAGCCACCTGGCGCCAGGCAGGCTTTTGCCGACTTGATGAATTACGGCTACCAGTATCGTGAGGGCTACTGGTTCCTTGGAGACCTGAGCAGCCGGCACGGGCTCTACAAAGATGATTTTCACTGTGCATATTTCCCATCCCTCTTCTATTTCTTCAGTTTTGTTTATGGAGCACTGCCCCGTCGGTCCACGTACGCCCCCGGAGTATGGGGGGACGACAAGGATTTTTTCCAGGAAGAAAAACAGGCTTTCATGATTCATCTGGTGAGGCGCTTATCCCATGAATTCATCGCCGATTTCTACCGGGAATTTCGTCACACACCTGAAAATGCACTTCCTGACAGCAATGACCCACAAGCCCGGACAGATTATTTTTTTGAAACCCTGTGCAAGGTTACACGCAAAGACCTGACCGGTTTTTTCAAAAACTGGTATGTCCCTGTCAGCCAGAACGCTTACCAGCGGGTGGCTGACAAAGGCTATAACCGTCCCGCCTGGGCCGGTCATGACGGTCTTTGATGCCAGACTCCGACCTTGCCAAACACCCTGGCTGTCCTGACACACAGAAAATCGAATGGATGCTGGTGCAGACAGCATCTGCGCACAGCTTGCCGAACAGCCGGCAGCCCGTCGGAACTCTTTTTCCATCTTGTCGGTCTATTGATCGTCTTGACTTTATGTCCCCTTTCCCGGCACCAGCGCGGCCACCAGACGAGGCCAGTGTTCGGGAATGGAACCCGCCATGAATACACATCAAAGGAGAGACATCAAATGATCCGTGACACGAAAACCAAAGCCATCCAGGCTGCCATTTTCAGCTTGCTGATGAGTAGCACATACGCCGTCTGCTCGACCCCACCGCAAGAGGTGCATCAGGACCTGATGCCCATGGACCAGAACTTTCCCGGCTCTCCCCCCGCAAATGCCGAGCGCATCTCCCGGAGGCTACACTTCGCGCAGCATCCCGGAAACTTTGATCGTCTACGCCTGCACAGCCCTCCAGGCCTCTGGCGAAGCACGGGTCTCTATCGAGCGCCTGATGATGCCCCCCTGACGATCAACCTCCATTCAGTCACTGGCAAGCGCTTTGCGATCCTGAGGGTTGGAGCACATAAGAACACGCCAAACCAGCATCGCCCGGAACGGGCAACATCCGGGATCTTGTTGCCCGAAGGTATACGGGTGTTTACTCCCACAACATCTGGCTTGATTTACATCAAATCTGGAGTAGGCCTCAGCGGAGCATTTGATATCACCATCTCAGGTGCGGTGAAAGCGCCCTGGTTCAAAACCGGAAGAGACAACCTGGCACAGTGGCAAAATGACATTCGTTACTATCCTGCCCCCTGGGCCGAGCTGGAGGGACGACACGCCATCTTGACGCTGCCTTCGGCCATGATCCGGGATCTTGATGATCCCACCGGGGTGATTGCGTTTTATGACAAGGTGGTTGAGGACGTGAATGCATTGATGGGATTGAGTGAACAGGCAGAGGATGCGCGTGACCGGGCACCTGACTTGCCTTTTCGCTTTGTGCTGGATCCAGCCTTCACGGGAACCAACATCAATGCCGTCTCGGGCTACCCGATCAGCCTGAACTGGGTGGCCTACAAGGATCCCTTCGTATGGTTGACGCCAGAACATCCACAAGCGCGCTCAACCCTCCTTCATGAGCTGGGCCACAATTATGAATCCGAGCTCTTTCTTGCCGAGCCACCTGGCGCCCAACAGGCTTTTGCCAACTTGATCAATTACGGCTATCAATCTCGTGAGGGCTACTGGTTCCTGGGACATCGCTCCAACCGGCACGGGCGCTACAGCAATGATTTTCACTGCGCCTATTCGCCACTCTTCTTCTACTTGTTCCCTTTTGTTTACGGAGCACAGCCCCGTTGGTCCACGCACGGTCTCGGCGTCTGGGCGGACGACAACGAGTTTTTCCAGGAAGAAAGGCATGCTTTCATGATTCAGCTGGTGAGGCGCTTGTCCCATGAATTTATCGCCGATTTCTACCGCGAATTTCGTCACACACCTGAAAATGCGCTTCCTGACAAAAATGACCCACAAGCCCGGACGGATTATTTTTTTGAAACTCTGTGCAAGGTGACACACAAAGACCTGACCGGCTTTTTCAAAAACTGGCATGTCCCAGTCAGCCAGGACGCGTACCAGCGGGTGGCTGACAAAGGCTATACCCTTCCCGCCTGGTCAGGTCATGACGGTCTTTGATGTCAGACGCCGGGCACCGCTGTCATGCCCTGCCCGGCAGGCTTGCCGTCCCTTTGCAACAAGAGCCTGCCTGCGCGCACCGGCTGAGGCGAAGCCAGGCCGCTGTTGAAAGCGGTTGATCTCAGCCGCACAGTCCACCGCCTCACCCCGGCACAGAGCCAGACCCAACCTCTGCGGCATCTTGAAGGCTGGCGACAAATGACAACTGGCAACCGCCTGCTAATCAGACATCGCCTGAACCACGGCTTCCACGTCCACTGTAGCCAGAAATTCCTCCAGCAGGTCGCTCAGTCCGTTAGAGACAAGCACCAAAGCGTCCGGGATCTTGCTGGCGGCCTGTACAGCGGCCCCCCGCATCTGAGCGTATTCACCACGCCATACGATGGTATTGTGCTTCATGTCTTCCGGGCACATCACCAAAGCACTGACCAACTGCTCCAGCGACTTGATGGACACCAGCCCCTCAGAAAAATACTGCTTCCACTGCCTGCGCCTGGCCCCCCTTGGTATCCAGGTGACCTGCGCATGCAGCACACCCCCTCGCTGACCCACCGTCTCGTACAAACAACAGCAGTAAGCCCACAGCAGCAGATCCCAACAGCGATCATGCAATTCATCGCCTTCGACCCAGGCGGGATCTATCCTGTCCAGCACCTCGGCGGCCTTCGTGTACAGACTCGGCGTGGCAGACCACTGGCATGAACCCAACAAGATCAGCTGTCGCCCCAGCACCTGGACAGACTGCCGGGTCCGGAAGGCTGGTCGCTGCATAACAAGCCGCTCGACATCAGGCATCCCTTCCGGCTGATCTGTCCACCCCTCCCTCCTTTCACAGGAATACAAGGCCGCTTCCAGACTGGGCAATCGAGCGCCATAGCAAGACGGACGCCATGCGCGAAACGCGAGGCGCTGCGCCAGCAGATTCACACTGGGCGCGAACCCATCTGATGGCAAACGCAGACTGAACAGGGCCTTGTACCAGCACTGCAACAGCGGCACAGCCAGACTGCGAAAGGCATCCCGTGCCAGCATGCTTTCCAGCAGGAACCCTGCCTTCAGATCGGTGCTGCTGTAATCCTCGGCATGAAACTGAAGCTCAGGCCGCCGCGCCAACCAGCACAGCAAATCCTCCATCTGCATGCGTCGAACTGCCGCCGCCTCACCCGGGCTCTGCTGTGGCGAGCTGGCATACGCCGGCGTCTGTAACTCCCTCTCTTCACTGCAACTCAATAACAGCCAGCACAGTCTGACCAGCATCAAACGCCAGGGTTTATATTCTCCCTGCCGACGCAGCCAGACTCCCAGTTGCATCAACGGCTCCCTCAGCAGCAGGTGAGCGCCGGGCGAATGCTGACACAGCCGGCACAGGACACCAGAGAGAAAACTTCTGCGGCTGTCCAGACAGCCTACCTGGCGCAGCACCGCCGCAGTCGGGCTGTTCATCCCTGTCATGAAACGACACCCCAGCATAAACTCCTCCATCACCCCGCTGTTCCACAAGCTCCCCAGCAGGGCCTCGGCACTCAGGCGGCACGCATGATCGAGAGAGAGTTCAGCCTCCGGGACGACAATCGGGTCGAACTGCTGCAGGCTCACCTCAAGACAGACAGCCAACTCCTTGCGATCAACCGCTTTCAGATTGGCAAGCAACAGCTTCTGGTCGGCCACACCCAACTCCCGCACAAAACGCTCCACGCTGAGGCAAGCACGCCAGTGCGGCTGCGCCCTTTGAGGCAATCGTCTGCGTCGTGCTATGGACCGGCTTCCTCCCAGATCATGAACCCTCCAGCTGCGCCCGGCATCCAGACTGTACTCCACAAACTGGTGCCCGTGCCCTTCTACAATGCGCGCAGGCAGGCTCCACCTGCGACACAGAAGCACATACACCGGGGCGCGATGCCGGCAGCTGCCTTGTCGTTCACGCAACAAGAACTCCAGCAGATCCTCACCGGATTGCGGGGCCCGGCGGGCTTCGAAAGCACGGCAGTAACGATAAATAGCATCAACCCGCTGCGCTGCTGAGCCTGCCTGTGTAACAGCCTCAAGCGCCAGAGCCGTGGCCGGGGGCAAACAGGCGCGCCGATCCGCTGCCAGAAACGCATCCAGACGCTGCTGCAAGGCAGGATCACAGCAGGCATCCGGATGAAGGCCGGGCCCGTCAGCCCCCGGTGTCTCCCTTGTCTGCTCACCGGACACCTCCAGTACAAAATGGACCCACACCTGCGCGCTGCCGCCGGCATCAAGGAACCTCACATAGTGCAACCCTGTGTCGCAGTCCCTGATAACTTCTGTCATGCGCGCCGGATCTGTGCGTATCTGCACCAGACGGTCACCGGCATCCACACTCGGCAAGAGGTTCCAGTCACCCGTATCCTGCACAGGATGCACACCATAATGTTGATGTTTATCCAGCATCAGGGACCTGTCCGGACAGAGCGCAGCCGGCAACACCCCCTCGTACCCCAGCCTTCCCGGCTGCACCGGCTCCACGCCCAGACAGCCATGGACGACAACGGGACTTAAAATGGCAAGCCTGGACAATCTGTCGTCATGCTCCGGGCCAAAGGTCCCGGGATGCAGTTCCTCAGACGGTGCTCTGGTATCCTCATCGGTCTCGCCATCGAGCAGTTGCACGCCAGGCGTCCCTTGACCCGCTGCCGGAGGCCCGTTTGTCCCCCCGCCAGACTGGCAACACAGCGCCCGCATGCGATGCCATATCGCTTGCCACTGCCATGGCTGCTGCGGCCATGAGTGCTGCGGCCTTGAGTGCTGCGGCCTTGACAGGCACAGTTTATCCAGCCCCTGCACTCTGGCGCTGTTGCAGGGCATGTTCAGCGTCTGCTGCTGGACCGGCGACAAGCAAAACAGTGCCAGGGCGCAGGCCCGACTCGCCGCCGGCAGCCTCTGGCACCACAGCTGCTGCATGCGAAGGTAGAGCGCCGCCTCCAGCCCCTGACCTGCCGGCGGCCGGTCCGGCAACCCGGTCTCCTGCCGCCAGCGCATCCTGATCAGCGCGCACTGCAGCAGCTCCCGGGCCTGCGGCTCCGACAGCCCGGATGGCAGCACCAGCCGTCCTTGTCTTGCGTCCAGGTCGACGACAGCCCCCGTCCAGACAGTCAGCGGCCGGTCCAGCCACGCACAGCGGTTGACCCAATGCGTCAGCCCGGTCTGAGGCACCTCGTCCGGCGTGCTCACCGGTGCCACAGCAGCCAAGCTGGCCCGGTCTGTGGATGCCGCCTGCAGATACATCTTGTAGTGGCTGTCAAACAAAGCTGCTGTTTCTTGCGACGAGCATCCCCGGCAGGCCCGCACCAGCTGCATCAGACTCTGGTTCACCGGTCGCAGTGCCAACCCCTTGTTGTGCGCCGTCTGGCACAGCTGCATATGCCAGGTGACCAGTTGCCTGACCTGTGCCTCCTCCTGACCGGCCGCCAGCTGGCGCGCAATGGCTGTCAGCTCATCATGGCTGTAGTCCGCCAGAACCAGCCGCCGAAAGCGCCCCAGCAGGGCCGGCGAGAACGCCTGACGTCCACTGAAACCGGCATCCGCCGGGTTGATGGTGGCAAACAGGTGAAAGCCCGGGGCCGCCTCGCCGGCCAGAGCGGCATTGAGCTCGCCTTCCAGATACTGGCTTTCCACCAGATTCAGCTCCGAAATCACCAGCACCTGGCCCTGGATGCGCGCCTCACGAAAAGCCTCGCACAAGGCGTCCCAGGGGCAATCAGACGCACAGAGCATCCTGACCTCGGGCAGGACCTCAGCCTCCTGACGGCATTGCCGCTGCCAGTGATCCAGCACCAGCCGCAAGCAGGCATCCTTGCCCCGTCCGGCCGGGCCTTCAATCAGGGTGGCCTGGCGACGTCCCGCCGCCAGACACCCCTTGCGCGCCTGCAAGCAGCGGTCCAGATCCCGGTTCACCGCCGCAACCTGCGCCATCACGGCCGCTGGCGCGGTGGCAAAATCCGGTGCCCCCTGCCTGGCATACTGCACAAAGCAGCTGTCCTGCCAGGCACTACGCCCGCCGCCACAGCGCCCGGCAGCACGCCGGTCCACGGGAACATGCGCTGCCATCCAGGACTCCAGTGCCCGCAACGCCAGCAGCCCGGCTTGATCACACTCCCCTTCCAGCAGATCACGCAGCGCCTGCAACACCAGTCCGTTGAGGGCGGCGGCGCTCAAGGGCGCCGCATCTGACCGGCTGACATACCACCCCAACCAGGCACACAGATCCACCAGATCACGCGGCGTAAAGGTACGGTCCGGCAGCAGGGGTTGACACCGGTTCCAGACCCGCACCAATGTCGCGGCAGTCTCCTGCACCAGCTCCGGACTGACATGGCGCGCCAGATGTGCCTGCAAGCACGGCAGTACCACCTGCTGGCACAGGAACTCATCGTCCAGTCGCGGAAAGTGAACCCGTACAGCCAGCCGGGCGAAGTCCAGGTCACAGCGCCGCCCCGCATAAGCCTCCGGATTCCCGGTCAGAATCACCCGGTGGCGGGAACTGACCGCAAAGGGCTCGCCCTTGATATAGACACAGGGCGGCTGGTTCCAGAGCCCCTTGAGACTGTCCAGCACACCGGCAGCGGCCAGATTCGCCTCGTCGATCACCAGGGTCACCAGCTGCCCGTCAGTCACAGGACAGGCTCTGGCCCATGTCAGGATCGGTTGATCACAGGCCAGCATGGTGCGATCCTGGCCCTGCTCCTTCCACACCCAGCGCTGCACCAGATCGCGCTCAGTGGTGCCGGCCCCCACCGACACCACCCAGGCCGGTCCGGCCTGATGCGCCACCTCGGCAGCAAAATGGCTCTTGCCCGTGGCCGTCGGACCTTCAATCATCAACACCGGCGTCTGCTCAAGACGCTCACGCAGGCGGGCCAGGCGACGCTGCTTGCGAGCGGCCTGATCGGTACCACCACTGAGCAGATCCCGGGCGAGCGCTGCAGTGGCGGCCGCTTCGATGTCAGCGGCACCCTCCCATTCCAGCACAGCCTGCAACCGGGTTTGCACCTGCGCCAGGGCATGGTCCTGACTCCTCAGCCAATAGCCGCCAGCGGCAAGATCCAGCAACGCCGGATAGATGTCCCCACAGTCTGGCCGCCGGCGCCAACCGGCGGCCAGGGCATCACCCAGCCGCTTCAGGCGCTGGCCGCACCGGATGGGAGCCTGGCGCAGCCGTTCCACCAGGGCCTCGTCAGGCTCAAGACCTTGCGCGACCACCATCTGTTGGCAGCAGTCCGCCCCCCAGATACGGAGCAGGGCGACCAGCAGCGACAGATCGGCATCAGTGCAGTCGGCACCAAACTGCAACGGCAGCCCAGGCAACCAGTCTGGCCCCAGCGCACGCAGCAGCCGCCACAAGTGTTCCTTGAAAAACGCCCTGTCCAGCCTTCCCTGCTCTGGCACCACCGCTGCCAGCCGGTCCGGGTCAACCCAGTCAGCCGGACCGGCATCGGGCCATAGCCGGAGACAGGCCGCCTTGAGGAAGTCACGCACCGGCGGGCAGCCACGACTACGGTGAGACAGCACAGCGTCTATGGCGCGCCGCCAATGGTGAGGTGCCGGATCCGTGCCTTCCTGCCGCGCCTGATGACAGGCCGCTGCCACCAGATTGTCCAGCAGGGAGGCGGTCAGGACAGGCACCGCACCGGCCTGGTCCTTCAGACGGGACGGCAACCGGCCCCAGGCCCGCAGCAAGGCGGTCACCGTCTGGCGCAGCTGCGCAGTCTGGCTCGCATCCAGCTGCCAGCGGCGGCGCAAGGCCTCCCACTGATCAACAGCGGCCAGGGGAACGGCAGCCGCCAGGGCCTGCACCCAGAGCGGCGCAGGCGAGCTGGTGCTGTCCGGCCATAGCAGGGTCACATCCGCCGCCGGAAAACGGCGCCAGCGGCCATTGATCAACAAGGATGGCGTCTGGCACAGCAAGGACTCCAGCTGCCATTGCAGTTCGGTATTGGTTTCCAGACCGCGTATCACCACCGGCTGCCCCTGCGTCAACGCGCGCTCCAGCGCCGTTTGCCTCAGGCCAAACAGGGGCCGCTGCCCGGACAGCACATGCAGGTCATCGAACAGAACGCCCAGCCGGGTACCAGGATGCACCCTTATAACCTGCGGCGGCTGCACAGCTGATGACTGGTGATGCTCCAGCCAGGCTGTTATCTGGTCAGCATTCTGCCAGCTTCTGATACGCACCTGAGGAGACAGCAGCCTGGCCCATGCCGCTTTTTCCGTAGCCAGATCCGCAGTCTGGCCCTGGGGCGCGGCCAGCTGGGGAACCACTTCCCGCTCTGCCAGGTCATCACAGGCCAGCAAAACACCTATACCAGCCTCGCCCCGACCCGCCGCACACAAACGCCCCAGCAGGCGCAACCACCCGGCCTCGCCCAAGGGTGAACTGACGATCAATCCGGCCCCGCAGGCCAGGCGCTCCTGCAAGGCATCGGCCTGCTGCCAGCGGCCATCCTCAGTGACCCGACCTTGTACCAGCCACTGATGCAGGTTGTGGTGATTGACGACAATCATCTCCTGCGCCTCCTGCGCAGGCGCTCTGAGTCGTACGATGCACCGCCCCAGCCGTTGACGTTCTTCAAGATCCAGCGCAGTGCGCACAAATGTCAGCCCGGCTGGCAGCCGACACTGGCAACCGTTGCTGTCGTAACAACCGGTGCGCTGCAGCTTGAGCCACTCATGACAGAAAACGGCGTCCGACCAGTCTGCGCCACGCAAAGCGACCCGCTGCCCAGGCGACAATCGGGCCAGCGCACCGGGAAAGAAACGCATGCGTCCCTGCTGGTCAATGCCCATGCCGCCATACAATGTGCGTCGCCAATCGCCTTCCAGATGAAAATCGATCACCGCTGCCACCTGCGTGCGCGCCAGCCCGGCGCTATGCCACAGCGGCAGCGCATCCTGCGCGGCGGGCGACCCGGTCCACTCCAGCGTCAGCCCGGGACGCACAACACGCCGCCAGAAATCCTGGCCGGGAGGATGGGCAGCACCCGTTGCTGCCAGATGGTGTTTGTGCGACAGCAGCACCAGTATCCGCACATGGCGGCCTAACGGCTGCCGGCTGTTGCTGCAAGGGTCGTACAGGGAGGGGGTGTCCGGGTCGAGCACATCGTTGTAGGACGTCAGCTGGGCACCGGTCAGTTTTCTGCAATCGAGCACCAGACACAACGGCTGCCTGTGCGTCTGGCCGAACAGCCGTCCTGGTGCCCGCTGCAGTGCACCGCTGTCGGTCAAATGGGTACGCAACGTCAAACTCTCCTGGAGCAATCCCTCCGGCTCCTGCACCAGCACCACCTCATCACCGCCGGCTCCCTGCTCATCCAGCAGGGCCTGCACAGGGGCTTGCGCGTCGAGCAACAGGCAATCGAAGACAGGTCGTCGCCCTGCGGCAGCACAGGGCGACACCAGTGCACGATGCGCGGACCCCACTTCTGATGCGTTATCAGGCCAGCAAACCGCAATCTGACCAGCTTCCGGAGAGTCCATACTCTTGCTCTCTTCGCCAGGAACCTGTGTTTTGATGTCCACAGCTGGCGAACCTGAGCCCCAGGGCCGCTGACGCAAAAAAGAATGCATTGGATCCATACTGCTACCTTCCTCTCACGGCCACTGATCACCGGACGCAATAGCCTCCACAACAATTTGTTCTTGGTATTGGAAAGTCACCTGGCCCTGAAAGTTCAACAGTTCACCCAAAAGGAAACCTGAAAAGACAAAAAGACAAAAAGACAAAAAGACAAAAAGACAAAAGGGCAAAAGGGCAAAAGGGCAAAAGGGCAAAAGGGCAAAAGGATGAAAGGGCAAAAGGATGAAAGGATGAAAGGATGAAAGGATGAAA
>MPMQ01000095.1 GCA_002238585.1 Kistimonas sp. bin40
GGAACTGGCAAAAAATGACGGCAAAGCAGCGGCCATGAGAAGCCATGGCGACAGTGGGTTTGAGCACCTGGGGGGTGTAGGGAGGGGGAGGAGGCCGCTCTGATTGCTCGACTCTGTGTACCTGCCAGGTCTCCCCGGTTCGCTGCGCCGCCCACACCCGCTGTTGCGAGGCCATCAACAGACACTGTCCCAGGTCACCGAGTAGTAATACCGTGGATTCATCGATGCGTGGGCAAGCATCTTCAAATGCGAAACCTTCTCCTTCAGAACAGCGCCAGTTCCACTGGACGTGCCAGTCGCCATCTGCGCTTTCATGAAGAACAGATACCTTGTCGCGGTTTCCTCCCATAACAACCAGTGTCCGGTTGTCGGGGCTGGCGACTGTTGTCTCTATGGAGTTCTCGTAGACACGGCGTTGAGGCAGGCTGTGCCACACGCCTTCTTGATCGCGCTGCCATTTACACAACCAGCCATGTGGGTCAAGGCCCCACAAGCTGCGGCTGTCTGCTGTGAACGCCAGGCGCTCGAACCAGGAGCTGTGATGGAAGCTCTGGAGCCAGAGGATACCGTGCGGCTCACACTGCCACAGGCTGACTTCGAACAGGGCTCCCCAATGTTGCTGTTCTGTTGTTGCAAGGTAACGGCTGTCCGGACTACACAGCAGGTGATCGATTCTACACAGCAGGTGATCGATTCCCCGGTGTTGGAACAGGCGGCTTGCCTGGTCAGGGGGAGCGAAACGCCCTGTGCCTATTTGTTGCTGTGTCATGGTGTACAAAAGAGCACGGGAGGGTAACTGCACCAGCCCGGCTTCCATTTGACGCTGCTCTTCTTTGTTGAGCGCAAGACTTTTATACCAGGGGCGCAAGTACTGATTGGTGCGGGCCTTATCCAGTGAGCATGTCAGCTGTTGTCGGTAGGGCTCCGGGTAATTTCTCATAAAACAACGCGCCCGTAGTGTGAGGCTCTGGGCAACCTGGTGCCACCATCGGCATACCCGGCTGCAAGATGCCAGATCACTCAGGCTCAGTTGGGACATCAGCATCTCCAGCAGATGCTCCGGCCAGAGCTCTATCCTGGCTGGGGGCGGCGCTGGCGTCCAGGGGGGAGAGTCAGGGCCAGCTGTGGTGCTGGTCACCGCGTGACTGAAGACCCTTGTCGGTGGTGAGTGCCGGCTCCGGGAGTCAGCGGTTTCCGGTGACAGCGGCTCCCTCATGGTCTGGGGACATTGCTCTGCTCTCATGATCTTGTCTCTCCTTATCCTGGCGGGCTTCACCAGGAAACGGTTGCCTGTGTGCCGCTTTGAAGCCATGGAGGGCGGTAAAGTTCATACCCGGTTGACAAGGGCGTTGCTTCGCTGGAAGCGCAGGTCCAGGAGCGTTCGTGTAACAGCAGTCGGTCAGTCTGGCGTGTGGTGCTTTTTTCATTGATCTGTGCCCTGTCTGCGGCGACTGACGCCGCCAGGCAGGGGCTGGTGCACAGGGAGAGTCGTCCACTTTTTCTGGTGCTTGTGGGATTGAGCTCCCCGGTGGTTGGCGGGAGCAAGAGCTGTTTTCCTGGATCCAGCTTCTGCGGGTCATGGATATTTGGAAAGAGCGTTTGCAACACCCACTCATGGACATTGTGCAGCACCTGGTGCGTCTGCCCTATGGAGCAGCCTGCGCCTTATCCTGCTGTTGGCTGTCGTTGTCAGGCACAAGCGGCAGGCTGAGCAGCCAGCTGTTTCTTGTTTCCCTTTTTATGGGTTCAAAGGCCAGTACCAGCTGGGTGCCATCTCCTGTGAATATGAGGCGCTCAACGCGCATGTTTCGCTGTATTCGCACTTTTTCCTGGTAGTGTCCATCTGCTGCGCTCCCCCAGACGCTCAAGCCATAGGCAATCGAGGCTGCACACAGGTAGCCATCCGGCGAGAAAGTCGGTCCAGACAGCGGCGAACAATCGGCATTGTTGATCCAGGCGACGGAGACCCAGTTGCGTACGCGATCACGCCGCCATATCTGCACGCCCAGGTCCGCACCGGCCGCCAGATACTGGCCCGTGGCATTGAACGCCAGCTTCATGATCTGACGGCTGCCACCAGGCCGCACGCCGAACGAGGAGAGCACCGTCACCGTTTGTGCGTCGGCGGACAGGATCCTCAGTTTCTGCTGTGTGGCCGTCCTTGGGACAATGACCAGCTGGTGGCCCTCCGGGCTGAAGGCCATGGCCGGGGAGGCAGAGACTGATCCACACACCAGAGCGTCAAAGTGACTCCTCGTCGTCAGCTCCCAGCGGCGATTGTGTCCGTCACGCTGCCAGACTTTCAGCAGACAACGGCCGCAGTTGGGGATCAGCCCGGGGGCCTGCCCCTGGCAAAACACAACCGCAAAGCTGCGGCCATGAGAGGCCATGGCGACAGATGGTTGCGAGGACTGCACAGAAGGAGGCAGCACGCTTGCCTGACTGACTTCTTGTTCCTGCCAGCTGTCCCCGGTTCGATCCACTGCCCATACCTGCTGTTGTGAGGCCATCAACAGACACTGTCCCAGGTTCCCGAACACAAACAGGGTGGGGGCATTTATGCGCCCTTCCAAGGTGACAGCGGCGTTGCCTGGATAGCGCCAGTGCCACTGGCTGCGCCAGTCGCCCGCTGCGTATTCATGAAGCACAGTCACCCTCGCAAGGCAGGTCGCCAGAAGAACCAGTGTCCGGTTGTCGGGACTGGCAACGGCGGCTATAACAGAACCTTCGTAGACAGAGTGCTCAGGCAGGCTGTGCCAGGTGCCCTCCTGATCGCGTTGCCATTGGCATAGCCCACCCTGTGGGTCGAGCCCCCACAAGTGGCGGCTGTCCGCGCTGAATGCCAGGTGGAAAAAATTGAGCCCATGATGAAATGTCTGAAGCCGGAGGATGCTGCCGGGTTCACACTGCCAGAGGGTGACTTCGATCCGTGTATCCAGAAACGGCGCCCGGGTTGTCGTCGCAAGGTAGTGGCTGTCCGGACTACAGAGCAAGTGATCGATATCGACATACGGGGCTTGACTGAGACGGTGCGTCAGAGTCTGGCGTGCGAAACGCTCTGTGCACACCCTTTGCTGTGCCATGGTGAACAACAGAGAGCGGCAGGGTAACAGGGCCATGGCGGCTTCCCGTTGTTGCTGTTCGTCGTTGGTGAGCCCGGAACTTTTATACCAGGGGCGCAGGTACTGATTGATGCGGACTTTGTCCAGTGAAGATGTCAGCTGCCGTCTGTAGGGTTGCGGGTAATTTTGCAGAAAACAATGCGCCTGCAGCGCCAGGCGACTGGCTTCCTCGTGCCAGCGTCGGCATACCCGGCTGCAACGTGCAAGATCACTCAATTGCAGAGGACGCAGGACCATCTCAACCAGGTGCCCGGGCCAGAGGGCTATATCCGCCGGGGGCGGCCCCAGTGCCAGGTGCTGCCCGGAACCTGGTGTGTGCGTCCCGGTGGGTGAGTCAGGGCGCGTTGTGACTCTGGCCACCCCGTGATTGAAGGCTTCTGCCGGTGATGGAGTCCGGTTCGCAGTGTCCGGGGTTTGCGGTGACGAGGGTCTCTTCGTATCCTGGCAACATTTCTCTGCTCTCATGAGACTGTCTCTCCTGTGGTGTTCAGCTCAATCAGGAATCTTCATCTGCACGCCGGCATTGGAAATGCTGATGGCGGTGAAGTTCACACCAGGATGGACACAGTGGACCTTTGCTGTCGTGCCGGAGACTGTCCGGGCAGGGCATCTTGCTGGCAGACAACCTCATGGAAGTTTGGGAGAAGTCTGCGCGTCTGATCTATGGTGAAGCGCGGGTTTCATCCTGCCGCACATGCCTGGCGGGCACGAGGGGGAGGCTGTGCAGCCAGCGGCTCGCCATTGCACCATCTCTGACATTCAAGACCAGTACCAGTTGGGTGCCATCCGGTGTAAACAGCAGTTGATCAACAGCCGCATCAGGGTGCGCCTGCAGCTTTTCCCGGTAGCCCCCATCCTTTGTATGCCCCCAGACGCTGACCCCCGACCCGGTGGACAGTGCACAGTGATAGCCGTCCGGCGAGAAAATCAAGCGACAAAGATTGTCCCCGGCACTGGCGATCCAGGTGACGGAGATCCAGCCTGACACGGGATGATGCTGCCATATCTGCACGCCCAGGCAGGCAGTGGCTGCCAGATACTGGCCCGTGGCGTTGAACTGCAGCCTGAGCACCTGAGTCCGATGATTCGGTTGCGTCCCGAACCGGGAAGGCAGAGTCGCCATCTGTGTGTTGCCGGGGGACAAAATCCGCACTTCCTGACTCATTGTCGTATTTTCGACAATGGCCAGGTGGTGGTTGTCCGGACTCAAGGCCATGGCCGTGGGGAAAGATTGCCATCGGTGAGCAAGGGTGTGAAACACATGCGTTCTCTTTTGTTCCCATCCGGAGCTTGTTTCACGTTGCCATATTTTCAGCACGAACTGGCCAGAGTTGACGCCCATGGTACGGTTCCAGCCCAGCCAGAAAGTCGCAGCAAACAGGCGCCCATGAGATGCCATGACGATAGATGTGCAGGGCGCTGAGGAATCATGGAGTGGCGCTGCTTCTTGCTCAATCCGCTGTTCCTGCCAGGTCCCCCTGACTTGATGCGCAGCCTGGACCCGCTGTTGCGAGGCCATCAACAAACAGCGTCCCTGATCACCGAGCAGTAACTGACAGGGGCCATCCAGGCGCGCCCAGCCGCGCACAATGAACCTTATGTTTTCAGGAGAATGCAGGTCCCAAAGCCAGTGCTTGTGCCAGTCACCGGCTGGACTTTCCTGAAAAACAGACACCTTGAGGCCGGTCGAAAGGACTGCCAGTATCCGGTTGTCAGCACTGGCGACCACTGTCCTCACTATGTTGGGTACGTGTAATTCAGACGGAGGCAGTTTGTGCCAGCGGTCTTTTTCGTCGCGCTGCCACTTGCAAACCCGGCCGCTAAAGTCAACGCCCAACAAGCTGCGGCTGTTGGCACTGAACGCCAGATGCAGGAAACCGTCCGTGTGATGGAATGTCTGGTGCCAATTGATCGCGGCAGGCTCACATTGCCACAGGGTCAGCTGCAGTGGTTGGTCAGGCGAGAGCAGCCAGTTTGCGGTTGCCAGATAACGGCTGTCCGGCGTGCTGAGCAGGCGATGAACCAGCTGGGCGCCACACCGGAGATGCGTCGGGGCAGGGCCTGCGAAAGTCTCTGTACAGACTCTTTGCCGCGTCAAGGTGAACAAAAGAGACTGGGAGGCGGACCAGGCCATACTGGTTGCCAGCTGCGTGCGCTGCTGCTCGTCGGGAGCCAGACTCTCATACCAGGGGGCCAGGTACTGAGGGGTGCGGTTCCTGTCCAGTGAGTCTGCCAGCTGTTGCCTGTAGGGCTCTGGATAGCTCTGCACAAAACAATGCGCCTGCAGGCCAGGACGACTGGCAATCTGGTGCCACCTTCGGCACACCCGGCTGCAACGGGCAAGATCACTCAAGCTCAGCTGGCGCAGAACCAGCTCAACCAGATCCTCAGACCAGAGGGCTATCTGTATTGGGGACGGCGTTACTGTCAGGCGTTGCCCAGTGTCCTGTGTTGCCGTCCGGTCTGGTGAATCAGCGTGCGCGCTGGTTGCTGTGGCCACAGTCACCTCGTGGCTGAAGGCGCTGGCCGGTGGAGAGCTGTGGCGTTCAAGAGCCGCTGTGCCTGGTGGCGGGAGCCTTTTCATGCCCGAAAAACAGTTGTTGGCTTTCATGTCTCTTCTTTCCGTTTGCGTTAAGGTCAAGCGGAGATATCCAGCTGCAAGGCCTGTGTTGGAGATGCGGGTGGAGGTAAAGTTCAGACCTTGTTGAACAGAACCCCGTGTTTTCTGTGGGAGGCTGGGCGAAGAGTCCAGGTGCGGTCGCAGCACAACAACATCATGCATTCCCAAGCTTGCAGAAAGCCCATACACTGGATTGGTATCCAGTGGCAGCGCAGGTCTGATTTTCATGGGACTGATGGAAAAATTCGTCAGAACGGCGGGGCAAGGGCGGGACAGGACACAAGATGTTGCCGAGCCCCCTTTGGCGCGGCTGTCAGTGGATCGCAAGCCTGACGATCAATACGCTGTTCGACCAGACGGCTCAGCCCGACGCCTGCGCGAAGGTGCCATGCTGCTGTTGAGCATGCTGGGGCTGTATCTGGGCATGGCACTGATCGGCTATGACCCGCACGACCCCCTGTGGAATACAGCCGGTCATGCTGGCAGTGTCAGCAATCCTGGTGGTGTGGCCGGCGCCTGGGCTGGCGCTGCCCTGCTGTACGCTGTCGGCCGCCTCGCGTTCATTTTTCCCGTGCTGTTGATCGCGGCCAGCTGGCTGCTGTTTCGCAGACGCCGCCAGCGCCGCCAACCAGATCCTGTTCTGCTGCTGGTGCGGGGGCTGGGGGCAGTACTCTGTCTGGTGTGCACGGGTGCCCTGATGGAACTCTTCCATACCGGTGCCCCGGGACCTGAAGACAGTGGTGGTTTTATTGGGCAGTGGGTACTGGCTCATCTGTTGCCTGTGCTTAACCGGCAGGGATCTGTTCTTGTCCTTGTGTCTTCTCTTCTGGTCGGCCTTACCTTGTGTACCCGTCTTTCCTGGTTTGCCCTGATCGAGACCCTGTTGGCCTGGGGATCGCGTCTGGGATCTGAACTTTCCAGGCGTTGTGCCAGGTCGTGTGGCGACGGTAAAGACGGCAAAAAAGGATCCTTGTCGTGCGCGGCGGACACGCACAGGCCAGACTTGCAGCCTGCCGGGCCGGCGCAGGCTGCAAGGCCTGAGGTTTCTTCCCCTGTTGTGCCTCCTTCATCGGCAGCGGGAGCGCGCAAACCTGTCCCTGTCCGGCCAGGCGCCGATGCCAAACCCGCAGTGGCATTGCTGGATGCGCCAGCCCATTGCAACAGCAAGCCGTCGCAAGCCTTGCTGACGAGTCTGTCGGCTGGCCTGGAGCAAAAACTGGCTGACTTCGGTGTGGAGGTTCGGGTGTGTGCCGTGCACCCGGGCCCCGTCATCACCCGTTTTGAAGTGCAACCGGCCGCTGGCATCAAAGCCAGCAGAATCACCGGACTGGCCCGGGATCTGGCACGTTCGCTGGCTGTTGTCAGTGTGCGGGTGGTGGAAGTCATTCCCGGAAAAACCGTGGTGGGTATCGAGATACCCAACGAAAAACGGGAAGTCGTCAGCTTTAGCCAGTTGATGGCCTCGCCAGCATTTTCTGAGTCACGTTCGCTTCTTTCCCTGGCACTGGGGCAGGATATCGCCGGTCAACCGGTTGTGGCTGACCTGGCCAAAATGCCGCATCTTCTGGTCGCCGGCACCACAGGTTCGGGCAAATCAGTGGGTGTCAATGCCATGATTCTCAGCCTGTTGTACAAGGCTTCGCCTGACGAAGTCCGGTTGGTGATGATTGACCCCAAAATGCTGGAGCTGTCGGTCTACGATGGTATTCCTCACTTGCTGACACCTGTTGTCACCGACATGAAGGAAGCGGCCTGCGCCTTGCGCTGGTGTGTGGCGGAAATGGAGCGGCGCTACCGGCTCATGACGGCTATGGGGGTGCGCAACATTCATGGCTTCAACAGCAAGGTGCGCGATGCAGAGCAAGCCGGCCGGCCTCTGGATGACCCCCTGTGGAAGCCTGATGAGGCAGCCGGTCAGCAGAGCGCGCCGGCACTGGAGGCTCTTCCGTTTATCGTGGTCATCATCGATGAATTTGCTGACATGATGATGATCGTCGGCAAAAAAGTGGAAGAGCTTATTGCGCGCATAGCCCAGAAAGCCCGTGCCGCTGGCATCCATCTGATTCTGGCGACCCAGCGCCCTTCGGTAGATGTGATTACCGGGCTGATCAAAGCCAATATTCCCACGCGCATCAGTTTTCAGGTGTCGTCCCGCATTGATTCCCGGACTATCCTGGATCAGGGCGGTGCCGAACAGTTGTTGGGGCAGGGCGATATGATTTATCTGCCGCCAGGAAGCGGGGTTGCTGTGCGTGTCCACGGTGCTTTCGTCAGCGATGATGAAGTGCACAGAGTGGTGGCAGACTGGAAGAAACGCCGTGAGCCCTGCTATCTGGATGACCTGATCAACGCCGGCGCCGGGGAGGAGGACGGCAAGGCGGCCGGTCCCCAGGATGGCGAGCAGGACAGTCTCTATGATGAAGCCGTTGCCTTCGTTGTCGAAAGCCGCAAGTCCTCCATCTCGGCTGTGCAACGTCGTTTCAAAATAGGCTACAACCGATCGGCAAATCTGGTGGAAGCCATGGAACAGGCTGGTATCATCAGTCCCCCAGGCAACAATGGAACCCGAGATGTCAATGTGCCTCCACCATCGCAATAACCGACCATGGGTCGGGAAGCTCATGCGCAACTTCAGACTCAGGGGGCTGAGAGGGGGGCGCATCGGTGCCTTGTCAGCTGTCCTGATACCCGCCCTGGTGCCCCTGGCCGCTGCGGGACAGTCGCCGCAGGCGGGGACTGTCCCGCCTGCCGTCCAGAGCACGGCCGCCGCCCAGCTGGCGGAGGCACTTCATCACATCAAGACATTAAGGGCGCGTTTTTCGCAACAGACGCAAGGTAATGGACGCCAGGCCTCGCCCAGCCAGGGCGAATTGTTACTCAAGCGGCCCCATCTGTTCCTGTGGAAGACCCGGCCTCCCTTTTCGCAAACGCTGCTTGTCAGGGATAATCAGGTGAAGCTGTACGACCAGGCTCTCGGGCAGGTGACGCTGCGGGATGTGACAGCCGACGATGCCAGGTCCCCGGCGCAGCTGCTGAGCGGGAATGCAGACGCTGTGCTCAGAAATTTCACCGTCAGTCTGGTCAGGAACGGAGCGCGACAGCAGTTTACCCTGCAGTCGAAGCCGGGCGAGGAGTCTGCCCTGCGCGGCCTGGAACTGGTGTTCGTCAGCGGCAAGCTGGAGAAAATGGGACTTCTGGATGCCCTGGATGCTCGCACGACGATTGTCTTCACGGACGTCCAGTTGAACCAGCCAGTCAGCAATGGCGCCTTCTCACTTCGCATTCCGCCGGGCACTGAAGTGATTGACCAACGGGCGCAGCCCCGTTCCGCACAACCGTCATGACTGAAGAAAGATCCTCTCGCTCTTGCGCACCATTGGCCTCCCGTATGCGGCCGCGCTGCGTGGATGATTACCTGGGACAAGAGCACATCCTTGGTGCGGGACGTCCATTACGAACGGCTCTGGACGGCGGGTTTCTGCATTCCCTGATCCTGTGGGGGCCGCCGGGGACCGGGAAAACGACTTTGGCGCGTCTTATGGCTCACACTGGTGATGCCCGGTTTATCAGCTTGTCAGCGGTGCTGGCCGGTGTGCGTGATATTCGTGAGGCTGTCAGCCAGGCCCGTCAGGAGGCTGCCGATTCCGGACGCGTCACTGTGTTGTTTGTTGATGAAGTGCATCGCTTCAACAAGGCGCAGCAGGACGCCTTTCTGCCGCACATCGAAGAGGGGACCATTATTTTCGTCGGGGCTACGACAGAAAATCCCAGCTTCGCACTCAACAATGCTTTGTTGTCCCGTGTTCGCACCTATGTTCTCAAGGCCCTGGGTGCTTCCGCGTTGCATCAGGTTCTGGAGCGGGCCCTGGCCGATACCGAACGGGGGCTGGGGCACAGCAAGTTGTCACTGGGAGAAGATGTCCGCGCAGCTCTGGTGCAGTCCGCTGACGGAGACGCCCGCTGCTTGCTGAACCGCCTTGAACTGCTGGCTGATCTGGTGCCGGAAGGTGAGCCGGGTCCGCGTGTTCTGGCTGATGTACTGTCGGGCAACCTGCGCCGCTTTGATAACCGGGGAGAGGGGTGGTACGACCAGATTTCAGCCTTTCACAAGTCGGTACGCGGCTCTGCTCCTGATGCGGCCTTGTACTGGATGGCGCGCATGATTGATGGGGGAGCTGATCCGCTGTACGTAGTGCGTCGTCTGGTGGCCATCGCCAGCGAAGATATTGGCAATGCAGACCCTCGTGCGCTGGAAGTTGCCCTGAATGCCTGGCATGCTTTCGAGCGGCTCGGTTCCCCGGAAGGTCACCTGGCCATAGCTCAGGCCACGGTCTACTGTGCCAGTGCCCCCAAAAGCAATGCTGTCTACAAAGCCATGCACGCTGCCTTCAGTGCCGCAGCCCAGGGCAGTCATGAAGTGCCCCTGCACTTGCGCAATGCACCCACCGCCTTGATGAAAGAGCTGGGCTATAAAGAGGGTTACCGTTATGCGCACGATGAGCCTTACGCCTTTGCGGCCGGTGAGTGCTATTTTCCCAGTACCATGGAACCTGAGTGCTACTACCACCCCTCGGATCGGGGGCTTGAACGGAAAATTGGCGAGCGGCTGGATTGGCTGCGGCAACTCAGCCAGGCAGCACCGTTGCACAATAAACGCAGAAAGGAAACTTGATGGTTGTTGATGGTTGTTGATGGTTGTTGATGGTTGTTGGGCTCTGTTTACATGTCATCCTGGTGAGCACAATCAATGGGTTCCTGTTCTGAAAAAGCATCCTCAAAGGACACATTGGTTGTCGAAAATTTCTTCCACCCCAAACAGTGAGGCGGATTTTTTGTAGCCATTCCTGTGGAAAAGTCGTTAAGCCGACGACAGTAGGCACGGGATGGAAGCGTAGACTATCTTCTGAGTAACTTTCCCGGTCGCGCAGGTTTGCAGTTTGTCCGGCGGTCATCCTTGGCTCCACTGGCACCAACGTAAAGCTCAGCTCGGATGCTTTGTTCTTCAGATTTTTCATCACCCGGTCTCATAGAAAACGGCAGCGTCTGGCGGGGAAAAAAGTTACTCGTAGATGTTAAGCCGCGTGCGGGTTGGGGCGCTCACCAATATCCAATGTGCACAGAGCCGATGGCTGGATGCTGAAGTGCTGAAGTGCTGAAGTGCTGAAGTGCTGAAGAGTGAAGAGTGCTGGCAGCTATGACTTCAGAGCACGGGCCAAGGAAAAATCCCGCCGACCTTGGCAGGAGAGATTCCGGTTTGGCTCTGCCGTGTTTGTTGTAAAGACTGCCTGCTGTTACAGCCCGGAGCAGCAGGCAGGGCACTACTGACAGCTATCAGACAGCTACCAGATTGGCCAGAAGGATTTGATAATAAGAGCGGCCACCATGCCAACGATGGTTCTTAACATCCAGCTGTGCACTGCCAACTCGCGTTCTACGCAGGTGATTCTGTCCCCCAATGTTTTTTCCAATGTTTTTTCGACTCGGGTGACTTCAGCCGTTACAGCTTTCTCCACCCGGGTGACTTCAGCCATTACAGCTTTGTCTCCTTGCTCAATCTTCTCGGTGAGCTCTTGGCCCAGCTTGCCCATCCCTTTTTCGACACGAATTATTTCGGCCTGTGTAGCTTTGTCTCCTTGCTCAATCTTGTTGCCCAGATCCTTTTCCACCCGGGTGACTTCAGCCAGTACAGCTTTGTCTCCTTGCTCAATCTTC
>MPMQ01000096.1 GCA_002238585.1 Kistimonas sp. bin40
GAAGAGCGCTTTCGTATAAAGCTCTGGTCTCTTCCCTTCAACTCTGGAGCTGGTCGAGCTGCTTTTCACGGCGTTCGTGATAGTAACAGACCGGAGCGTGGTTACTTCCTGTGGCCTGTGCGCCTTTCGGGTGGAGAAAGCTTTTCTTTGCAGGTTATGCCAGTCCTGCAGCCAGATCAGGACGAGCCGGGGTCTTCCATGCGGGCTCAGACGGGCGACACCGGTGTGAGGATGGTGCTGAGGCGTTACATTTCCGATGTGGCGCAAGGAGACGGCTCAGCTGATGACGATGCCAGCCTTGCCGTGGAAAGTGCTTTCGGAGGGGTTTCAGCTACCGACGGTCGTCCAATCATGGCCTCTTTGGAGTCTCACCCAGTTATGGCAGGCATAGAGCTATTTACAACAGAAAACGGATACAGCTATCGCTGGCTGGACAGACAACTTCTCCCCGAAGGGGACTTGCGTAGTGTTTCTGGTTTGCCTCGGCCGCACGTAAAGGGGGCCCCGGTTCCCTTGGCGTATCTTCACACAAGCAA
Source organism: Kistimonas sp. bin40 (assembly GCA_002238585.1). Taxonomy (GTDB): domain Bacteria; phylum Pseudomonadota; class Gammaproteobacteria; order Pseudomonadales; family Endozoicomonadaceae; genus Sansalvadorimonas. Next base: position 537 of record MPMQ01000096.1, read on the forward strand.
TCGTCGGGGGGAGCATCGAGTGCTGCCTGATCCCATAGCAGCTATGGAGTTGATTTTCACACGACTTGTCAGTCGCAGTGAGGGCACTGAAGAGGAGACTCTTGTGGGTGAGGCTTCGCGTAAGGATATATTGGCCGGCTTGGGGCCTGATATGAAAGAGTCCGACATGGCCGCGAATCTCTTCTTTTTGATGACAGAGCGAAAGGAAAACTGGGGAGAAAAATGGGCAAACAGGTGGGGGGTGGTGCATAAGGATGTGCTTAATTTACCGGTGCGCCGCCTCGCTCCTGTTCTTGAAAAAACGGAGCGACTGGAGCAGGTGAGCTTGCACGATTCTGGTGGCAGGGGGGCTGATATATGGATTGGTTACAGAACTGACTATCCGGAACTGGGTCTTCTCAGTAGTCCCTTCTTTATTGAGGAGCCCGTTGATGTTACTGACTCGGATGGCTGCTATTCCTGTTCGGGAGAGGAGCTGACACCCGGGAGGTTGTATTTCTTTCAGATCAATGACTTTGGACATGAGGGGATTGAGGTGCGCCTGAGGCCTTTGACAGCAGATACTGTCGAAGCGTCAGTCGAGGACCCCCGGCAAAAGAACAGAGGACTTTTGCTTCAGCTTGCAGAGGACGACCGGTTCCGCCTCGTCAATGGAAAAGGAGATCTTCTTTACCGTGGTCGTGCGCCTTGGGTGGCTGCGCAAAGCAAACGGAGTATGTCTCTTGTTGAGAAGTCCAGACGCCTTGACTTTGTTCAGCTGGCCAATCTTTTTGCTGACTTGACGGACAGTTTGCACAACCAGGTTTTAGGAGGGGCGCCGTTTTTCATTAGTGCCGACAAAGTCAGAAACTGTATAAAAGATGCTGCAGAAAGCGCAGGTCCAGCTCTGGACAAGCGGGTAGTGTTCGATTCCACTTTGCCTCGGAACCCCTTTCGGCTGCGCTTTCGTGGCAAGATGGGCGTCAATGACATTAACACTCCCTTGAGGATGAATCCGATAAACCCAGCCAACAGTCTGGTTCTGGGGCCCTTGTGGCTGGCTGAGGCAAAAGAGCAAAAGGCGAAAAGAGGCGTGCAGACGGTCACGAAAAGCAGCAAACCTTTTCTTTTTGAGTTCAGAAACACCAAGCCTGGCAGGTATCGAGTGGCTTTATATCCAGGCGACGCGTCTACGGTGGACCTGGCCCTGCATCAAGCGGAGCGTTTGATTTTTGGTCGCTCCGGTCACGCTTTGGTGCAATTGGACATTGATATCCTGGACAAGAGAGTGGAGACCCATCTCTATGGTCCCTACGGCAAGGTGGCGCAAAAATGGCACCCTGTTCCCTTCGATGAGGCTAATGCGCCTGCAACGGTGAACCGTCTGGTTGCTCCAACTGCTGAACCTCAGCGCGAAAAAGTCCTTCTTCCTGATATCGCGGCCTGTGTTGCTTTCCTGTCTGGTTTTTTGGAGACGGGGGTGGATGAGAGGGGGCTGGAAGATACCGCAAAAATAAGCAGGCTTCTCGTGGTTGACACCAAGCAGGATCACGACAGGCGTCTGTCAGACAAGTACGTCGAGCGAAACTTTGCGACTATCCCTCACTACAGAAAGAACTTGCTCTGGCGGGACCTTGTGTGGGCAGGCAAAAAAATGGCAGCACCCGTACGCTGGGGCTGGAAACACCCGGTTGCTACCACTTCTTTGGCAGCTGTGGGCGTGGCAGGGGTAGCCGCCTATCTGTACCCCGATCAGGCCTGGAATCTGACCCAGACCATACACAACAGCCTGTTGACGAGTATGGGATTTGCAGCCAATGGCTCTAGTGGAGAGCAAGCGTCAGGTATACAAGCTATTGCTACGCCGACAGCCAGCTCTGGGCCCGAGCCAAGTCCTGAGCTGGCTTATCCTCTGAGCTACGAGGTAGGACAGAACTTTCAGAGCAAGACTCTGCATTGACTGTTGAGCGCGGTGCCGGGCTGTGCAGGAGCTCGTCCGCGAGAGGGGAGCTTCACTGCGGAAAATACAAGGCAGGGCTTTTTAGCCCTGCCTTTTTATGGAAAGATCCTCTTCTTTTTCACTACCTGCCGGACCTGTCTGCTACATGCAAAAGATCCAGTTACTTAGTCCTCGTCTTGCAAACCAGATCGCTGCTGGTGAGGTGGTTGAGCGCCCAGCCGCTGTCGTCAAGGAGCTTCTTGAAAACAGCATAGATGCCGAAGCTGATCGCATAGATCTGGACACGGAGGGCGGTGGAACCCGCCTGATTCGAATACGCGATAACGGGTGTGGTATCTCCAAGGATGAATTGCGTCTGGCTCTGGCTCGTCATGCCACCAGTAAAATTCAGGCCCTCGAGGACCTGGAAGCCGTAGCAAGTCTCGGTTTCCGAGGGGAGGCTTTGGCCAGTGTCAGTGCGGTCAGCCGCCTGACGTTGACCTCCTGTGTCGAGGGGCAGGAATCTGGTTGGAGCGTTTTTGCCCAAGGGAGGGAGATGGAAACCGTTCTGTCACCGAGTCCTCATCCCCGGGGGACAACGGTGGAAATGAGGGACCTTTTTTTTAATACCCCTGCGCGCCGTAAATTCTTGCGTACAGAAAAAACAGAGTTCGGACACCTGGAAGAAGTTTTTCGGCGCATAGCACTCAGCCACTACGAAATCAGTTTTAACCTGCGTCACAATCAGCGCACTACCTACCAGCTGCGTTCAGTTGACTCCCGCGCAGGCCAGGAATCTCGCATCGCTGCTCTTCTTGGTTCTGAGTTCCTCGATAACGCTGTGCTCATTGACAGGGAGGCTTCCAATTTGCATTTGTGGGGCTGGGTGGGTCTTGCCACCTTTTCCCGGGCTCAGGCTGACTGGCAGTATTTTTATGTGAATGGACGCATTGTGAAGGACCGGCTGATTGCCCATGCTGTACGACAAGCCTACCGGGATGTTCTGTATCATGGTCGCCACCCTGTTTTTGTACTTTACCTGTCACTGGACCCCACCCTGGTGGATGTCAATGTACACCCGTCCAAGAATGAAATTCGCTTCAGGGATGGGCGCAACGTACATAATTTTATATTCAGCACCCTGAACAAGGCGCTGGCAGATGTGCGTCCCTCACCGCAAGCTGGTCCCGCTTCACCTATAGCCGAAAACAGCGTTGACAAACAGCGGGAGCCTTACCTGCAGAGCAGTCTGTACAGCCATGCCGCTTCGTCACCAGAACCAGAACCGGGAGCGCTCTATGCTGGCGCTTCGAATGTTGGGAATCCGTGCCGGGTCCATATTCCAGCCGCCGCACAAAAATGTGCATGGCAGCAGCATCTGGATGAGCCTCAGAGTGGTTATTCCCCTCTTGAAAAGTCGGTGCTGCACAGCTCCCCCAGTCAGAATTCAGACATCCCTCCGCTTGGGTTTGCCATAGCTCAGCTGAAAGGAATTTATATCCTGGCGGAAAACAAGGAAGGGTTGATTGTTGTGGACATGCATGCCGCTCATGAGCGCATTACCTATGAGCGCATGAAAAAAGACTGGCATGGTGAGGGTATCACCACTCAGCCACTGTTGGTGCCTGAAACGCTGTCAGTCAGCCGGGCGCAAGCTGACGCAGCAGAAGAAAACCAGGAGCTTATAAGAAAGCTGGGCCTTGTTCTTGAGCCGATGGGTCCTGAGTCTTTGGTCGTACGCAGTGCGCCAGCTCTTCTTCGAGGAGCTCGTCTGTCTGAGATAGTCGCACGGCTACTGGACGATTTCGCTCGCTACGGACTTAGCAACCGGATAGAGGCCCATGTTGACAATATGTTGTCGACCATGTCTTGCCATGGCGCCGTGAGGGCCAATCGAAAATTATCCCTGGACGAGATGAATGCCTTGTTGCGCGACATGGAGCACACTGTGCGCAGCGGTCAATGCAACCATGGGCGCCCCACCTGGTGTCAATTGACACTACCGGAGTTGGACAAGTTGTTTCTGCGGGGGCGCTGATTTTACTCTTTGCTTCGCGCAAGCCTTGCATTGGCGCAGTGCCTGCGCTGCTCCAGCGAGGCTCTCAGAGCAGGTATGCTGGTTTTCGCCTGGAGCTGGAAGTTTTCATTTGAGGCTTTAGCGGTCGCAGCCCCAGCCGGGAGGCTGAGTAGACTGGGAAAAAATGCAGTTGCTCTGGGTTCTTGTCCTGTGAGTCGGAGTCGGAGAGAAAAGAAGAAAATACTTTGGTATGGCAAGTGGTGCCGGGTGTGAGGCAGAGACACTCATCCTCGCTGATTGGAGAGGCGTTCCGTGTTGCGTGGCGATTGCCAGGCTGTCCTCCCCACCCGGAAAGGCGGGGAAGACAGATTGGAGTCTACATCAGGTTGAGTATTCGAGGAGTAATGAGAAACAGCCGAACGTTCTTTGTTTTCTGTTTGACAGTGTTGCGGAAAGCTGCGCCCACAATGGGAACGTCTTCCAACAAGGGAACGCCCCTTTGAGTGTTTCTGGTCTCCTCATAATAATAACCACCGACCAGCAGGCTTTCATGCTCCTCAATCACCGCCTGAGTACTGATGGAGCTGTTTCTTACAACCGGTATGTTATCTGCACCTGTCGCCTCCGTAGCCTGGCCTCCATCCTGCACATTGACGCTCAGGTGTAGCTTGCGTCCCTGGGGTTCGTTGACAATGCGCGGTGTCACTTTCAGGACGGAACCATAGGTGACTGGAAACAGTTCTGCCGCTTCCTGGCCTGCCACTCTGACATAGAACGTCTGGCTGTTATCCAGAACGGCCTGCATATTATCCAGTGTCATAACTGAGGGGCGAGCCAGGATTTTGGCGTTTCCTCTCTCGGACATCAGGTTGATCTGCGTCAGCAGGTCGCCCGATGTCAGATTGATGACAGTACTCAGAGGCCCTCCTCCCGTTATGTCAGCACTGCTACCGAAGCCGTTGAAACGGGCAGAGGTTCCACTGCTCCGGTCGAATCTCCAGTTCACACCCAGCTGGCTCAGGTTGTTGGTGTTGACGTCAATAATGGAGACGTTGATCTCAACTTGCGACAGGGGCTTGTCCAGCGTCTCTATGAGGTCTTCGTACATGGCCATCCTGCTTTCCAGATCACGAACGATCACGGCGTTCAGGCGTCGGTCCGCATTGATGAATGCACCCTCTGATGATGCTGGTGGCTGCGGGTCCTGTCTGGTCTTGGGGGATGGCGATTGCCCGGCAGGGCTGGCCCCCTGAATGCCCGGCAGCGAGCGCGTTTGCGCTGATCCGATGCCTTCCAGTGTGGCTCCGCCCTGTACAATCTGGCGCAGCACGCTGGCAACACCGGGCATGGCAACTTCCTGGTTTCGGAAGCTGAATGAGCGGTCGTCTGCCCAGGCGTAGCGCAATGGGAATACGCGGACAGTTTGACGACTCTTTTTTCGCTCACCAGATTTTGCATCCAGCAGCTGAGCGGTCTCAGTGACCAGCTCCATATAACGCGGAGGACCGGATAGATAGATAATTCCCTCTTCCGGACGAGACCGCCAGTAGAACCGGTTGTCCCATATGCCTATATCCTTCAGTGTGCTCACGAACTCCTCTGTATCTATATACCGCAGGTTCACAATCTGTTTTTCTATTTCCTGGCTGGCATACACGTACAGACCATTGCCGTCAAAGTACCAGATAAGCCCATTGAGCTGGGCGATCTTGTCAAGAAAATCAACCGGCTCCAATGGTCCTATTTTTCCGCTGACCACCCCCGACACCTTGTCGCTTATGACGAGAGGGATGCTGTAGTTGGATGCGAAGTGACGCAATACATCTGCGGTGGGTTCGCTGTTTCCAAAATAGGCGTAGGGCCGGGCATCAAAGCCTCCGGTGCTGGGGGCAGGTTTGCCTCCTTGGGGGGCGTCAAAGTCGTTGGGGGCTGATGGCCCAGGTTGATAGAGGTTTTTGTCTTGCAGCGCATTGTTAGTCTCGGGGTGTGCACTTAAAGGCGGCGGCGATGACGCTGCATGCACCGTGATAGCCTCTTGAGCCTGCCCTCCTCCTGGAATGTAAATGAGCTGGTTAACCTTTATGCTCCCGGGGTCCACAAGGCCGTTGTGATGGGCCAATAGTGCAGTGGAGACGCCATACATGCCCGCAATCCACGATAAGGTTTCGCCGGGTTGTACCAAGTGCTTCTTTTGCGGCGTTACAGCTTCGTGCCGGGCTTGGCCGGTCATGCTGGATTGTTCCATAGCCATGCCAGGGCTGGCAGCTGTTGCCAGTAGAGCGAGCACGGGAATAGTCAATGAGCGCAGCAAGCGGTCACTACCGGGAAAATGTGTCACGTTTTTGTCATGCGATGGCCCTCTCTGAAAAAACCAGTGAAATCCTGTACGGAAAAATGGCGATACAGCAGCACCAAATGACGTAGAAGGCAGGAAGTATGCATCCATGCTGGCATCCAAGCTGGAACAGCCCTTGTTGTCGATAGGAAAAGTCTATACAAGATCTGCCATTGTGCTTGCGGCTTGTTCAGATGAGGGTGGGGAGCTGAGTGACTGGGTGGCCAGTCTGTTTTGCTCTGGGTGTCGCGCTCCTGCAATTTTCGGGCTTCACTCAATGGAAGTGTTTCCTCGGAAACCTTTGTATCAATTCGGTGTAGAGAGTGGCAGACAGTATGGCTGGAACAATTGGAGATATCAGTAGTGGTTTAACGGGTGTAAGTCACACGACGGGTGAAGAGTATAAGGCTATGCCGTCCAAGTCGGCTATCAGGCCGACGGGCAGCACTATTGTTGTGCATACAGACAAGGCGTTGTCGGTCAGTGATTCCTCAGACCAGCTGATGGAGTTTGTCCGTGGTGAGAGCCTGCAGTCCTACAGTCCTCAGGAGAACCGTGACCTGCGAGTCTCGCTTATTGAATACGCTGTCAGTGTGCGTCAGGCCGAAGCTGAAGGCATGGGTGATACTGATATCCAGAGCCTTGATGCCATGATCGCTTTGTTACGTCAGGATGCTGATCTTGATGTGGCGGCTTCCATGGCTCGCGCCCTTTTGATTCCCGCCTGACGCCATGAGTGAATCAAGAGTTGACTCCGCGTCGGAGTGTTCCGGTGAAGGTGAACGGGATATACCCGTCCTGGCCGACGGCAGCAGGGAATGGATATTGACCCAGGCATTTACACGGCTGCAGCATCGCCAGATAGATGATGCCGTAATTTTGTTGCGAGGAGGCAGTGTTTTTTTACCCGGAGATCCGGATGTCTGGCGCATGCTTAGTTACGCGCTTCTTTTGGCGGACAAACCTGAAGAGTCGCTGGCGGCGGCCGACAACTACCGCAGGTTGGCCTCTCTTTCAGGTCAGGCCAAGGAAGTTGCCTGGATTGAGGGACGTGCCAGATTGCGTCTGAACAGGATGCAACAAGATACCGGCGGCGATAGCCAGTAGAAACTGGAAGGCCGGGTAATTTCGCGATTGCACACTTCTTTTATGATTATGAGCAAACGGGTCACGCATGAGCACACTCAGTATAAAATCTGTCCTCAGCGGTATTGGCAGGCGCAACGATCTGATGCTGGCGTTGCTGCTGGTCGCCATCATCGTCCTGATTATCATGCCCATGCCCACCGTCCTGGTGGATGTTCTCATTGCCCTGAACATGGGGATTTCCACCATTCTTTTGATGACGGCTATTTACCTTAAAGGGCCGCTGGAGTTTTCGACCTTTCCTTCGGTTTTGCTGGTCACTACCCTTTTTCGTCTCGCGTTGTCGATTACCACCACCCGGCTGATCCTTCTTCAGGCTGATGCCGGACAGATTGTCTACACCTTCGGCAACTTCGTTGTGGGCGGTAATCTGACAGTGGGTATAGTGATCTTCCTGATTATCACCATTGTCCAGTTTCTGGTGATCACCAAGGGCTCCGAGCGGGTGGCTGAAGTGTCTGCCCGTTTCTCTCTCGATGGCATGCCAGGCAAGCAGATGAGTATTGATGCTGATATGCGCGGCGGAGCCATTGACATGGAAGAAGCGCAGCGGCGGCGTGGGCTGGTGGAAAAAGAGTCCCAGCTGTACGGTTCCATGGATGGTGCCATGAAGTTTGTCAAGGGTGATGCCATTGCAGGCTTGATCATCATCTTTGTGAACATTGCAGCCGGGGTCAGCATCGGTGTTTTCAACAAGGGTATTCCCGCTGGCGAAGCCCTGCAGCTGTACTCAATCCTTACAGTGGGTGATGGGTTGATCTCTCAGATTCCGGCTCTTTTGATTTCTATTACTGCCGGCATTATTGTCACGCGGGTTTCCACTGAGGAAGCGTCTGACCTGGGTAACGAAATTGGCACCCAGCTCATGGACAAACCCAAAGCCCTGATGGTAGGTGGAGGGCTCCTTCTGGGCTTTGCCATGGTGCCCGGTTTTCCTACTCTGACTTTTCTTTTTCTTGCTGCCCTGATCGGCGGTGGCGGGCTTTACAAATTGAGGCGTCAGGCTGCGGAGATAGATGGTGACCATGCGGGTGGTGTGCCGGCCATGCAGGCGGCCGCATCTGGCAAGCCGGACAAGAATCAGCGTCTCGACCAGCAAGAGGAGTTCTCCCAGACGTTGCCCTTGGTTATTGATGTGCCCAGCTCGTTGCAGCGTCACCTGGATACGGCCGAGTTGAATAATGAGCTGCTCAAAGTGCGCCGAGCCCTGTACATGGATCTGGGGGTTCCGTTCCCGGGAATTCACTTGCGCTTTAATGACTCGCTTGAGGATGGGCATTACAGCATCATGCTGAATGAAGTTCCCGTAGCGCACGGATTTTTTCGGGATGGTTATGTCTTTGCGCGAGAACAGGCCGAGCATCTGGATATGCTCAAGATTCCCTATGAAACGGGCGAACAGTTTATACCCAATCTGGATACGCTCTGGGTGCCTGATGCCAGTCGGGAAGCTCTGGAGGTCGCTGGCGTCAGCTATATGAGTGATTCACAGATCCTGACCAACCATCTGGCATTCGTCCTGAAAAAATATGCAGAAGACTTTGTGGGGATACAGGAAACCCGTTTCCTGCTCGAAAAAATGGAAGGTACGTTCGGAGAGTTGATAAAGGAAGTGCAGCGCCTTATTCCGGTGAACAAAATCGCAGAGATTTTTCAGCGGCTGGTGTCGGAGGACATTTCTATTCGCAACTTGCGTACGATTCTGCAATCTTTGGTTATTTGGGGTCACAAGGAGAAAGAGGTGGTCCAGCTGACGGAGTATGTGCGAGGAAGTCTCAAGCGCTACATCAGCTACAAGTACAGTAATGGTCAGAACATGTTACCGGTTTACCTCCTTGATCAGGATCTGGAGGATACAATCCGTAGCGGAATACGGCAGACGTCGGCAGGAGCTTACTTGGCACTGGATCCCACGGTAACGTCTCGGTTTGTTGAAAAAGTGAAGTCAACAGTAGGGAAAATTGGGCACCTGGATAAAAAGCCGGTGCTTATCACGTCCATGGACATTCGGCGCTACGTACGCAAGCTTCTCGAGGCTGAAGTCTACGAGCTGGCGGTGCTGTCACATCAGGAGTTGACTGAGGAAATTACTGTACAGCCACTGGGGCGCATTTCTCTGCGTTAAGTGGGTATTCGCAGCTTTTGGTTCCTGGCGCTTCAGGCCTTGGTGCGGATGTTCATGACCAGCTCCGGCTTGTCTCGCCCTGTTATGGGACGGCAAGCCGTGTTTTTCCCTCATGAGCATGAGGGTCGGATAACTAAAGAAATCAGGTCGACCTGAATCGAGCATGTGGAGCTTTAGGCGGTGTGCTGATGCTCTCGGCTACCGCTTTCGCCTCTTGTTGCTGCAAGAATGTTGGTTGCTCCCTGTCTCGCCAGCATTATCGTAAGGGTGATCAGTGAGCGCATTTGCTGATGGTGGATGTCCGGACGCTAACTAACTGTTTTCATTGTGCTGTCCGGTCGTAGCACCAGGGCTTTCCGATCTGGTTGTCCTGCTCTGGATTCGAGGGCAGTTGTCAGATGTTCGGTGCGTCCGCCGTTGCTGTGCACGCGCCGCTCCGATGCGGGGGTATAGCCTCCCCATCTGCAAGGGGTGCTCATATGAGCATGATCAATCGTCACACTCTCCTTTGACAGAGTCTGGCGTCGCTGCAGTCTTTGTGGCATGGCATCCAGCATGGCCTCCCCCTGGGCGCAGTCACGGGAATAAGCGTTCACAAATGAGATCAAGAACCATCGCGCAGAGGACCCGCTGGCTGGACCTGATGCCAGTTTCAACTTAGCTTTCCCGGATCAACTTTCTTGAACGCCGCTGTGGGCGTATCACTCGCATGGTGATACCCAAAAATCAGACAGCCTTCCTGGTTGAATTGTCTGGCTGCAACGAACTCTCTTCTGGCGGCTCCATGAGCAGCAAAGAGTGGTTATGCTGCGCTGAGGCTCAGAGCTCAGACAGCATTCAAAGGCTATAGCACCGGTAAATTTTTCATTGCCGCGAAGTTTTTTATAACTTGAACAAAATTAGGGGTTGACACTTTTTTTTTGGCCGCTAGAATGGGCCACCTGCTTACGGGAAACGCCGCAAGCAACTGCCCTGCGAAGTGCGACAGGGTGGCTTTTTAACAGAACATACAGACAATGGTTGTGGGCACTCGTCAATC